>DATIYJ010000056.1 GCA_035517655.1 Nitrospiria bacterium
GCGGGAAGGACCGGCAGGATCAGGGCCTCCTCCGGCATTTTTCCCTCCAGGGAATGAAGAAACGCGACGATCGAATCGACCTCGTCGTCCGTCAGCTTCGCGCCGAGCTGAATCCGTCCCATGATCCGGACGGCTTCGCCAAGGTCCCAGATGGAGCCATCGTGAAAATAAGGAGCGGTCCGCGTGACGTTCCTCCACATCGGCACCTTAAAGAAATACTTGTCCGCGTCCTTCTTCGTCACGTTGTACCGGCCCAGATCATCGCTGTATTCGTAGCGGTCCCGGATGCCGAATTTCTGAAACATGCCCCCACCGGCCCCCACCCCGTTGTGGCAGATGATGCAGCCCTTCTTGATGACCAGTCCCAGCCCTTTTTTCTCCGGATCAGTCAGTGCGTCCGACTTTCCCTTGAGAAAGTCGTCGAATCGGGACGGCGTCAACAACGTCCGCTCGAAGGCCGCGATGGCCCGGGCGATGTTGTCATAGGTGATCGGATCCGTATCACCGGGAAAGGCCTTTTTGAACTTCTCGACGTACTCCGGAATGGTTCGGATCCGGGACAGCACCATGCCCTGATCCGGCATGGCCATCTCGATCGGATTTAAGATCGGCCCTTTCGCCTGCTCCTCGAGAGACGCCGCGCGGCCGTCCCAGAACTGGGCGAATTCGAGGCCCGCGTTGAGGACGGTGGGCGCGTTTCGGGGACCGAACTGGGCCAGGTGTCCCATCGACGTCGGAAGGTTGTCCACCCCGCCGGTCGCCAGATTATGACAGGAATTACAGCTGATCGTATCGCCTTTGGACAACCGCGGTTCAAAATAGAGCATCTTTCCCAGGGCAACCTTCTCGGGGGTGGTCGGATTGTCCGCGGGCGCGGGCATCGCGCTCGGAAGCGGTTTAAAAAACTGGTTGGCCTGCTTGATCAGATCGGCGTCTTGAGAATAGGCCTCGGGAGCGCCTAAGATTATACCCAGCCATACCAGTCCCCACGCCGCAATTTTCTTTCGTCGCATTCGATCTCTCCTCTCGTTTCATCCGGGATTTATTAAAGCGCCGATTCCAAGCGAGATCGGTCTCGACCGCTCAACCTGAATCGCGAAAACTTCTAAATCTTCTCCTTGACCATCTCGATCGCGCCGCAGGGACATTCCTTCACGCAGATGCCGCAGCCCTTGCAGTAGTCGTAATTGAAGGCGAAGCGTTTCCCGGGGCCGAGCTTGATCACGGCGTTGTCGGGGCAGACGCCGTAACAGTTGTCGCACTCGAAGCAGTTGCCGCACGACAAACAGCGCCGGGCCTCGAGCAACGCGGATTCCGGATCGAGGCCCCCCGCGACCTCATCGAAGGTGGAACGCCGCCGGGCGGCTTCCAGAACCGGTTGTTTGGACCGTTCGGCGTCGGTGTAATACCACGTGTTGAGCTTGTCAAACGTCGCGACCGGGTGAGCCGCCGCTTTCACGTAACGGGTCCCGCGCAGATAGGCGTCGATATGCCGCGCGGCTTTTTTCCCGTGGCCGGTGGCCACGGTGACCGTGCGCTCGGACGGAACCATGTCGCCCCCCGCAAAGACGCCGGCCCGCCCCGTCATCATCGTCTCGTCCACCCGGATGATGCCGTCCTCGGCGATGACCAGGCCGGGAACGTTCCGTAAAAAACCCGTATCCACGTTTTGGCCCAACGCCAGAATCACCGTGTCCGCGTCGATTTCCTCAAACCGGCCGGTCGGCTTCGGACGGCCGGTTTCATCCAACTCCATCACCTCGACCGTAAACTTTACGTCGTCCGCCTGTTTGATCGTCCGAAGCCAATGGATGACGACCCCTTCTTCGAGCGCCTCTTTAAGCTCAAAATCGTGGGCCGGCATATGCTCGCGGTCCCGCCGGTATACGATCACGGCCTCCTCCGCGCCCAAACGCTTCGCGGTCCGCGCGGCGTCGATCGCGGTGTTTCCCCCGCCGTAGACCATGACCCGCCTTCCGATCTTCGGAGGAGTTTTGCCCTCCATGCTTTTCAGGAAACTCGCCGCATCCAGGATTTTCCCCGCGTCGCGCCCGGGAATCTCGGTCCGCTTGGCGAGATGGGCTCCGACGGCGAGAAAGGCCGCGTCAAACTTTCCTTCGATCAGGGCCGCCTCCAGGTCCTCAACCTTATGATTCAACCGGATCGTAACGCCCATCGCTTCGACCCGGGCGATCTCGGTGTCCAGAATGTCGCGCGGGAGACGGTATTTCGGAATCCCGAAGCGCATCATTCCGCCCGCCTTGGGACCGGCGTCGTAAATCGTCGCGGCATGGCCGAAGCGGGCCAGATGGTAGGCCGCCGACAGGCCGCTGGGACCGGCGCCGACGATCAGGACCTTTTTTCCGGTCGCCGGTCCGCAGACCACCCGCCAGCCTTCCCGGATCGCCTGATCGCCCAGAAACCGCTCGACGGCGTGAATCCCGACCGCCTCATCCAATTGGGCCCGGTTGCAGGCCGTCTCGCACGGATGATAGCAGACACGGCCGTGAAGCGCCGGAAAGGGATTATCCAGCATCAGGACTTCCCAGGCTTCCTTGTACTTTCCTTCCTCGGCCGGGTACAGCCAGCCCTGGATATCCTCGCCCGCCGGGCAGGCGTGGTTGCAAGGCGGCAGACGATCGACATAGACCGGGCGCTCGGTCCGCCACATGCCGGTGTGGTTGGCCAGGCTGCTGTTCGGGTCGAGGCTGATGGCAAAGGGTTTACGTTCCATGGGAGCCCGCTCCTTCCATCAAGCCGTATTCGGCGATATGGCGGTCCGCGACGGCCTGAATGGCCGCGAGGGTTTCCCGATGGGACGGATCCTGGAACAAATGCTTGAAGCGGCCCTGCAGCTCGAGGTAACGTTCCACCGGAACTTTCCGCCGGATCAGGGTCCGGCCGGTGATTTGTCCATGCTCGGCCTCAAACAACGGAAACAGACCGGACTCGACCGCGAGACGGGCGACCCGGATCGTGAGCGCCGGGTCGTGCGCCCATCCCAGCGGACAGGGAACATGGATATGAATGTATCTCGAACCGGTAAGCCCCATCGCCTTCGTTACTTTGGCCTCCAGGTCCCGGAGGTCCGCCACCGAGGCTGTCGCCACGTAGGGAATGCCGTGGGCCATCGCGATGCGAGGGACGTTCTTTCCGGTCTCGAAGGAATTCCCCGGATGCTCCCCCACGGCCGGCGTGGTCATGGTCCGCGCGGCCGGCGGCGTCGAGCCGGAGCGCTGGACGCCGGTGTTCATGTAGCCCTCGTTGTCGTAACAGAGGTACAGAACATCATCGTTGCGCTCAAGCATTCCGGAAAGACATCCGAACCCGATGTCGACCGTCCCCCCGTCCCCGCCCTGGGCGACCACCTTTACGTCCGCGCGGCCCTTGGCCCGAAGCGCGGCCGCGACGCCGGCGGCCACGGCCGGGGCATTGCCGAAGAGCGAATGCAGCCAGGGAATCCGCCAGGAACTCTCCGGGTAGGGAGTCGAGAAAACCTCCAGGCATCCCGTCGCGTTGACCGCGATCAATTTGTTCTGCGCGGCTCGCATGGCGGCGTCGATCGCGTAACGGGCGCCCAGAGCTTCTCCGCAGCCCTGGCAGGCCCGGTGGCCGGAGTTGAGGGAATTGGTCCGGTCCATCCTGGACTGGACGGTCCGGTCCTCCTCCCCCAACAGACGATTTCCCGCGGTGAAGGTTCCGGTTTGATAAAACTTGATCCGTTGCCGATCGGCCATATTGATATAGGGGCTCACGTCGCCCCCTCCACAAGCAGAGCTTGATGGAGCCTCCCCCTCTCGCTCGCGTTGCTCGCTGGGTAGAAACTTTGTTGTCTACCCTCTATAGATGAGACTCCCTTTCACGTCAGCTTCGAGTTGACGGCATTGACGGCCCGCAAGACATGCTCCGGCATCGGGCCCGACCGCCGCCGGCGTTGCTGCCGTTCAAGCTCCTGACGGATCACGGTCCAGTTCAGATCCAGGAAGTGGGGTTCGTCCAGCTTTCCGGCCCGGGCTTCCCCGATCAACCGGATGAGCGACGCCTTCGTGATCGAGCGGCCGCCCAGGCCCGCGATCACGGTCTGGACAACGGTCGGAAGACCGCGCAACGCCATTTTAACGTCGCTGGAGACGATCCCTCCCTTTCCGGGCGCCAGGTCCTTTTCGACCACGATCGCCCGTTTCGCCGGATGAAGAACGGCCCGCACCTGCGCCGTCGGAAACGGACGGTACGAACCGATTTTTAAACTGCCGACCTTCACGCCCTGCTCCCTTAATTCATCGACCGCGTCCCGGATCGTGCCGTTGACCGAGCCCAACGCCACCAAAATCGTATCGGCATCGTCCGTCCGGTAGGCGTCGGTCAAACCGCCGGAGCTTCGTCCGAACCGCCCACGGAATTCGGCGCAGAGCTGTGGAATCCGCTCCAACGCGAGCAGCTGTTTGTGATGGGCGAGATACCGCACCTCGGCGAAGGCCTCCGGGCCGACCATCGCGCCGATGGTCACGGGATCGGCCGGATCCAGAACCTGGATGGGATCGTACGGGGGCAGGAAGGCATCGACCTGCTCCTGAGCGGGAAGCTCGACCGGCTCGTAGGCGTGCGTGAGGATGAACCCGTCCATGCAGACCATGACCGGACAACTCAACTCCTCGGCCAGGCGAAAGGCCTGGATGTGCAGGTCCACCGCCTCCTGATTCGTCTCGGCGAAAACCTGGATCCAGCCGGCCTCCCGCATCGACATGCTGTCGGAATGGTCGTTCCAAATATTGATCGGCGCTCCGATCGCCCGGTTGCCGATCGTCATGACGATGGGAAACCCCAGCCCGGAGGCGTTGTACAGCGCCTCGGCCATGAACAAGAGTCCCTGGGACGCGGTCGCGGTGTAGGTTCGGGCGCCCGCCGCGGAAGCCCCGATCAGGATGCTCAGCGCGCCGAATTCGGACTCGGCGTTGATGAACTGGCAATCTCCGATTTCCCCCCGACGCACGCGCGCGGAAAGGTTTTCCACGATGTGGGTCTGCGGCGTGATGGGATAGCAGGAAATCACTTCCGGCCGGCAGCGCGCCACGGCGGCCGCCACGGCCTGCGAGCCCTCAATTTGTTCCGGCATGACTTTTCTCCCTCGACGGCCATGGACGGCCGGACGCGACGGCCTGATAGGTCGTCTCGGCCGCCTCCGCGTTGGCCTCCCCGACCTTCCCCGGAAATTTCCGGCGTATGGCCCGGCCTACGGCCTCCGAACGGAGAAGACCGGTCAAGGCCACCAGGCCGCCGATCAAGGCCGCGTTGGGAAGGGGGCGGCCGGTCTTTTCAAGGGCGATCTCGGAGGCCGGAGCCGTTCGAAGGTGGCCGGCCGGCAGGCGGGAAATCAACTCGTCCATTCCAAGTTCCTCGGGGGTCCGGGCGGAGTTGATCAGGATGTACCCCGACGGACGGATGCCCGCGAAGAGATCCACCTGATGGAGGAGCGTGGGATCCTGGATGATCAAAGCATCGGGCTCCATCACCGGCTCTCTCAGCCGAATCGCGCGGTCGGCAATCCGGCAGAAGGCCGTAACCGGGGCTCCCATTCGTTCGGATCCGAAACTGGGAAAGGCCTGCGCGTATTTACCCTCCAGAAAAGCCGCCACGGCCAAGATCTCGGCGGCCGTCACGACCCCCTGCCCGCCGCGCCCATGGATGCGGATCTGGAACATTATTTTTCCCTCAGACCGCGTGGATCAACGGGTATCCAGAGCGGATCCGGATTTGGCGGCCATGACTTTTTGCCGAACGGGCGCCTTGGCATCGACTTTGGCTTTGGTTTCGACCTTGGCCTTGGCATCGGCCTTGACCTTCGTCGCGGCCTGGATCAGGCGCTCGGCCTCGAGCCAATCCTCGATATCGTGGCCGTGGAGGCCGCCCCGTTTTTCATACAGCTCATAGGCCTTTTGCGCAACCTGTTCACGAAGCCGGTCCTGAAAAGCAGACGCGTTGGGCCAAACCGATTCGCCACCTTTACCGATCTCGTTCGATATTTTCTTCATTGCCATGCCCTCCCATCATATTCTCAACCCTTTTTAGTTGCAAGGTCCAAAGGTCTGATTGATCAAGATGCCATCTCCCGCCCCTCTTTCCGCTTCAAACGGTTTGAATTTCGGTCAACGGCTCAAGAGGGTTCAGCTTCTCCAGCATGATTTTAATCCGCCGCTCCGAACCCCAATCGCTCCAGTACACATCCCGTACCGGTAGCACTTCCAAATGGGACGCATACTGCACCGAAATAGCCTCCAGCAGTCCTTTCGAAAAATTCACGGGTTCTATTCTCCGGTAAACGTCTTCCACAACCTCGGATTCGGCGGGCGTCCCGACCGAATGCCAGATCCGCTGGAAGGAATGCCAGAGAGCCGGGGCCACTTTACTGGCCAGCGCCAGAAGGGTCTTGGCCTTGAAGGCCATCACCATCGTGTTCCACAATCCTCCATTATGGAACAGTTCCTTCGCGGCGCGGCGGTCCGGCTTTTCGATGAACCGAGAGACCGGACAAATCCCGAGTCGGGAGGATGGGCTCGTGTCGTCGACCGGCAGAATATAGCCGTACTCCGGTTCCGGGGCACGCGGCTCCACTCCCAGCAACACCAGGCGAGACGGATCCTGCTCCACCACACGACAGGCCTGGTCCACGTAACGCATGAACAGGTCTTCCTCCAGCACGAAATGATCGGACGGGAAGACCGCCACCACCGCTTCGGGATATTGCTTGTGAAGATGCATCAGCGGGAGGAAGATCCCCGGTCCGGTCTCTTTGTTCAGGGGCTGAAGGATCACGCTCCCCTTCGGACGATCCGACAGCTGTCGCCAAACCTCCGGATGCCTTAGATGGTCCCGACCCACCACCGTGAAGAGACGATCGGACGGGATCAACCTCTCGGCGCGGTGAAAGGTATGCTCCAACATCGAGCGCGTTCCGACGAAATTGACGTACTGTTTGGGAAGATCCTTCCCGCGCAACTGCCGGATGAACGGCTGAAGGCGTTTCCCCTCCCCGGCCGCCAAGATAATTCCACAACGGACCTGCGAATGGAACAACGGGCTCATTTCATTTCCTCCTTGTGGCGTTTCCTCCTGATGACTCAGGCGCCTGATTCCAGCTTTGCAATCCCTAAGGCCCTTAAGATGGCTCTCTCATAATAGGGCTCGCTCACACCCCCCTTCATCTTGTGCAGAAAATACTTCTCCAGGGCGATCTTGGCCAGATGCACCCACCGCCCCTTTTTGGCCCACGTCACGTTTCGGGGCGCCATTTGAGGCAGCGCCACGAATGCGATGCCGGTATCGCCCATGTCGGCCAGGCAAATCGCGTTCCAGGTGGCGGTCTCCCGCTTCGGGTCGTTCTCGATGTCGGCCTTGATGTTGTGGACCGCGGCCGAGACCATCGACTCGATCATGTAGCCCGTTTTCGGCGCTCCGGTCGGAACCGCCGTCTGTTCCACCGGCGGAATGGCCACGCATACCCCCACGGCGTAGATATTCCGATGGCGGGGATTCGCCTGATAGGCGTCGATATTTACGAACCCCTTGGGATTGCACAGACCGGCCGTCCCGGCCATGGCATCCACGCCGAAAAACGGCGGGATGAACATCGCGTATCGGAACGCGATTTCCTGCCCGCCTTCCAAGAGCAGCTTCCCCGGCTGCACGTCCTTGATCGCGGCGTTTACGACGGACTGAATGGAGTGGTCGGCAAATTCATCCTCCATCAATCGGCGGGACTTGCCGACACCCGCCAGCCCCATGTGACCGACGTAGGGCTCCGGCGTGACGAAATAGATCGGGACTTTCCGTCGCAGCCGCCGCTTCCGGAGATCGGCATCCAGGATAAAGGCCATCTCGTACGCCGGGCCGAAACACGACGCCCCTTGCGCCGCGCCGACGACCACCGGCCCGGGATCCTTCAAGAAGGCCTGGTAGGCTCCCCACGCCTGTTCCGCATGGTCCACCGTGCAGACCGATTGAGTATGCTCGCTCGGTCCCAATCCCGGAACGGCCGCAAAATTCAATTTGGGCCCCGTCGCAACGATCAAATAGTCGTAGGGAACCTGGCCCCGGGCGGTGATGATCCGATTGTGTTCCGGATCGATCCGGTCGGCCGCAGCGTGGATGAATTCGACCCGCTTCTTCTTGAGGATCGGCGCCAGCGGGAAAGAAATATCCTTCCGCGTGCGTCGCCCGACCGCGACCCAGGGATTGGATGGAACAAAGTGGAAGAAATCCACGTTCGAGACCACCGCAACGTCGTGTCTCTTGCCCAGGAGCTTCTGACATTCGTAGGCCGCCGGCAATCCGCCGATGGACGACCCGATGACCACGATGCGCGCCATGATTCTCCTCCATCCCGATGTTCACGGGTCCGATGCCGGCGACGGGCCATGCTTCTATTTCTGTAAATCACCCTTCAGGTAGATGACCAACGCATCCGCTTCGGCCTCCGAGGCCATTCCGCTGGGCATCGGGTTCGCAATGTTCGCATACTTCTTTTCCTTTTCCGTCCGGCCCATCATGATGACTTTTTTTATTTCGGCGGGCGCTCCCTGGATGATAAACGGATCGCCTTTCAAGGTCGGACCCACGGGAGTGCCCTGTCCTTTGGGGCCGTGGCAGGGGGTGCACTTGGAAGCGAACAGCTGGGCGCCGTCCATCGCGAACGAAACATCCGGAATGAGCAGCGTCGCCCAGAAAAAGATACCGACCGCCGCCGCTTCGAGTCGGGCCCGCGGATAAACGTTTCGCATCATTCTAGACCCTCCTGGTTCATCACGTTCCTGATAGGCGTCGCTGCTTCCTCCCTTCGACCGGCCGACGATCCCTTCATCCCGGCATCCGGAATCAAGTCTTGCGGTCGGTCTTCGCCATGAAACTGCTGATCAGTTGCTCCACCTTTTTTGAACCGCAGCCGGGGCAGGACACATTTTTCTCTTCGTGTTCCCGGAGCGACAAAGCGGCCGTGAAAACCTTTCCGCACCCGCTGCATTCATATTCATAAATAGGCATCGGCTCTCTCCTCTTCTCCCTCTCGAGCGCATCACCGGTTATACCGCCCCTATCGTTTAAGGTTGCCGGTCCTGGAGCGGCTTCGCTTGAGGATTGTGATCACCTCTTCGTCGGAGACCTGGGGAAATTCAAGAAAAAATTGCCCGACCGCATAAAAAACTTCCGGAACTTCCAGACAAACGACCTCGTCCGCCAGCTCTTGAATCATTGGCAAGGCCTCACGGGATGCGACCGCCGTTGCGGCGATCAATTTAGACGGCTTTCGGGCCCGCACGGTTCGGAGCGAAGCCACCATGGTGGCGCCCGTGGCGATTCCGTCATCCACCACAATCACAACGCGACCCGAAGGATCAACGGCGGGATGTACGGGCGTATAGCGCGCGCGCCGGCTGCGCAAAACCGTCATCTGCGCTTTCTTTTCACGGACGATGTATTCGTCTCCGACTCCCAAGCGGCCGGCATACTCGCCCAAATAGACATGCCCTTTCTCGTCCACCGAACCGATCGCCAATTCGGGCTGACCAGGCGCCGCCAGCTTGTGCACCAGAACCACATCCAAATCGCCGTCCAGAGCCTCGGCGATCGCCTCGGCCATGGGAACGGCGCCCCGAGGAATGGCCAAGATCAACGGATTTCGCCCGCGGTACCCGCTCAACTTCTCCGCCAATAAGCCTGCGGCTTCCGCCCGGTCTTTAAAAAACATAGGATCCCTCGCTTTTAAAAACCCGACATCCTAAACACGTCTGTATGATTTTCCTTACTAAAATAGGATTGCAATGGTTATGCCACCTCCAGCGGATGGAACGGGAAACGATGGGGAAGAGCAAAACCTCTCGATATCACAAGGTGATATTGTCTCGCTACGAACATGCTCGTGCCCGGATAACGCACAATCCGTTTTATTCTACCAGATAATGTCAAAATGGGTGGACAATTTAAATTAAACACGTCGGCGGGTCTTTACTTTTCAGACGATTCCGATCTGTTCAAGACCTTAGACAGTTTTCAATCCGTTTTACACTGCTCATTAATAAATAGAGCGGGCATGGATCACGGCCCCCCCCTTATTCCAGGATCGGGACGACCGACACATCGGGTCCGAACACCCGAAGCAACATTTTGGCCTGATTGACTTTTTCCTAGGCATAACGGTAAAATGATCTTGAATTGAATCCCTGGCTCACAAACCCATGAAGCACTCCGACTTCGTCCATCTCCATTGCCACACCCAGTACAGTCTGTTGGACGGCGCGAACCCCGTTAACGCGCTGCTTCAACAGGCCGTTTCTTTCCGGATGCCGGCCCTGGCCATCACCGATCACGGAAACCTTTTCGGTGCCATCGAGTTCTACCAGAAAGCGCGGGCGGCCGGGATCAAGCCCATTATCGGCTGTGAGATGTATGTCTCGCCCAAAAGCCATCGCGACAAGGAGTCCGGCGGACTCCATCATGAATATTATCACTTGATCCTGCTCGCGGCCGACCGTACGGGATATAAAAATCTGATCAAACTGGTGAGCGCCGCTCACCTGGACGGCTTCTACTACAAACCCCGCATCGACAAGGACTTGCTCCAAAAACATCATGAAGGGCTGATCGGCCTGTCGGCCTGCCTCCGGGGCGAAATTCCGAGCCTGCTCGCCAACGGCGAACCCGAGAAGGCGCTGGCCGCGGCCGGCGCCTACGAAGAGATCCTCGGAAAGGGAAACTTCTACCTTGAAGTCCAACACAACGGGCTGGAGGCCCAACAGAAGATCAACAAAGAACTGGTCGAACTCCATCGAAAAACGGGGATGGCCCTCGCCGCCACCAACGACGCCCATTATTTAACCCGCGGTCACGCGCGCGCGCACGACATCCTCCTCTGCCTGCAGACCGGAAAGACGGTGAATGAACCGGACCGGATGCGGTTCGGATCGGAAGAAAACTATCTCAAGTCGGCCGAGGAAATGGCCGCGAATTTCTCGGAGCTTCCCGAAGCCGTCCTCAATACAAAGCTGATTGCGGAACGCTGCAACCTCGATCTGACCTTCGATCAAATCCATCTCCCTCATTATAAAGTTCCAAACGGGTTCACCCGCGAACACTATCTGGACAAACTGGCCCGGGAAGGGCTGGCCGCGCGGCTTAAAAGCAAGTCTCCGGATTGTCCTTCGGACGAGGTGTACGTTCAACGTCTCGCGACCGAGTTGGCCGTCCTCAACAGCATGGGCTACGCCGGGTATTTCCTGATCGTCTGGGACATCATCAATTATGCCCGGTCGCACGGCATCCCGGTCGGACCGGGGCGGGGCTCGGCGGCCGGAAGTCTCGTGGCCTATGCGTTGAGGATCACGGATATCGATCCGATGAGGTACGATCTTCTGTTTGAGCGGTTTTTGAACCCCGAACGCGTCTCGCTCCCCGACATCGACATGGACTTCTGCATGGACCGGCGGGAGGAGGTGATCCGTTACGTCACCGAAAAATTCGGCCCGGATCACGTCTGCCAGATCATCACGTTCGGAACGATGGCGGCCAAGGCCGTGATCCGGGACGTCGGGCGCGTGCTGGAGCTTCCCTACGCCGAAGTGGACAAAGTGGCCAAGCTCGTTCCGAACACGCTCGGGATCACCCTGGACGAAGCCGTCAAGGCCGAGCCGCGCCTGCAGGAACTCTCCAAGACCGATCCCAAGATCCAGGAGCTTCTATCGTTGGCGCGCTCCCTGGAAGGGCTGGCCCGCCACGCGTCCACGCACGCCGCGGGCGTCGTCATTTCGGAGGAACCGCTGACGGAACATGTGCCGTTGTACCGGGGCGCCAAGGGCGAAATCGTCACGCAATATGCCAAGGATGATCTGGAAAAAATCGGATTGGTCAAATTCGATCTCCTGGGCCTCCGGACGCTCACGGTCATCGATCAAGCGGTCAAACTGATCAATAAGAAACGTTCCATCGAAGAAGCGATCCGGCCCAGCGATATCCCCCTGGACGATGCGAAAACGTATCAACAGCTCTCCTCCGGAGAAACCGTCGGCATCTTTCAACTGGAAAGCCGGGGCATGCGCGATCTCCTGGTTAAACTCAAGCCGGAAGGGTTCGAGGATCTGATCGCCATTCTGGCCTTGTACCGTCCGGGTCCCATCGGAAGCGGGATGGTGGATGATTTTATCAAGCGAAAGCGCGGTCTCGTTCCGATCAAATACGAGTTGCCGGAACTGAAAGAGATATTGAAGGAGACCTACGGCGTCATCGTTTATCAGGAGCAGGTGATGAAGATCGCCAACGTCCTGGCCGGATTCAGTTTGGGACAGGCCGACCTGCTCCGGCGGGCGATGGGAAAGAAGAAGCCCGAGGAGATGGAAAATCAGAAGGAACGCTTCATCAAGGGAGCGCGGGACAACGGAATACCCGAAAAGAAAGCCGAGAAGCTCTTCGATCTCATGGCCTATTTCGCCGGGTACGGATTCAACAAATCCCACAGCGCGGCCTACGCCCTGATCTCCTACCAGACCGCCTATTTAAAAGCGCATTATCCGGTCGAGTTCATGGCCGCACTGCTTTCCAGCGAAATGGGGAACGCCGACAAGGTGGTGCGGTACATCACGGAATGCCGGTCCCTGTCGATCAAGATCCTCCCGCCCGATGTCAACGAAAGCCGGCGGGATTTCACGGTCGTGGAGGACGGAATCCGCTTCGGGCTGGCCGCCATCAAGAATGTGGGCGGAAACGCGATCGATTCGATCCGGGAGGCCCGCGAACTGGGCGGGCCGTTCACGTCCATTTTCGACTTCTGCCGGCGCATCGACTCCCGGAAGGTCAACCGGCGCGCCATCGAAGGGCTCATCAAGAGCGGCGCCCTGGACTCGACGAAGGCCAGGCGGTCGCAGATGACGGCCGTCCTGGAAAAGGCCGTCGAGGAAGGGAACGTGGCCCAGCGAGACCGGCTGCAGGGGCAGGCCGCCCTGTTCGGTCAGGACTCCGGCCCGGAAAAGACATCCGGCCCCGACCCGCTTCCGCCGCTGGAGGAGTGGGACGAGTCGCAGAAACTCCGTCTTGAAAAGGAAAGCATCGGCTTTTACATCACGGGCCATCCCCTGGCGCGGTATGCGAATGAATTACGATACTATGCCACGGCCAACGCCGAAACCCTGGACGACGTCCCGGAAGACCGGCAGGTCAAACTGTGCGGCATCATCGCCCAGCAAAAGATCGCGACGACCAAACGGGGCGACAAGATGGCCTACCTGACGCTGGAAGACCTGCAGGGCTCGATCGAGATCCTGGTTTTTCCGGATCTGTACAAGAAGACCTCGGCCATTCTGACGCCGGACACCCCGCTTTTCGTCACGGGATTCGTCGACAAGGGCGAAAAGGGGGCCAAGGTCAAGGCGACGGGCATCGAACCCCTGGCCCAGGTCCGGGAACAGAGCACCCGCCGCGTCGATATCTGCCTCAATTCCACCGGCCTGACCTCCCAGGACCTTCACCGCCTGAAGGACATCCTGCTCCGGCATCGCGGTTCATGCCCCGTCTATCTTCGCCTCGGGATGCCCAATCAAACCGAGTCCACCATCGCGGTGAATGAAGAGGTCCGGATCAAACCGACCGATCTTTTTGTGACCGACGTTGAACGGGAGTTCGGAAAGGGAACCGTTGTCTTGCGATGATCGTACAGGATTCGCAGGGCACGAAGGAGTCTCCTAGTGAAGGAACACCTGGATTTCGAAAAACCTCTCGTTGAATTCGAAGAGAAGATCGAAAAATTAAAGCCCTTCGCCAAGACCGACCCGCTGATTCACCGCGAGATCGGAGTGCTTGAGAAAAAAGCCCAGGAAGTCCAGGCGGAAATTTACGCCAAGCTCACCCCCTGGCAGCGGACCCAACTGGCCCGGCACCCGAACCGGCCCAACACCCTGGACTACATCGCGTTCATGATCCACGATTTCGTCGAACTCCACGGCGATCGCCTCTACGGGGACGACCACGCCATCGTCGGCGGCATCGGGATTTTCCGCAACCGCCCGGCCGTGATCATCGGACACCAGAAGGGCCGGAGCGTGAAGGAACGGGTCGATCGAAATTTCGGCATGCCCCACCCGGAGGGATACCGGAAAGCGTTGCGCCTGATGAAACAGGCCGAAAAATTCATGAAGCCGGTGATCACCTTCATCGATACGCCGGGCGCTTATCCGGGAATCGGGGCCGAAGAACGCGGGCAAGCCGAGGCGATCGCCCGGAACCTGATCGAGATGGCGCGACTCGCCGTGCCGATCGTCGCCGTCGTGATCGGCGAAGGCGGGAGCGGAGGCGCGCTGGCCCTGGGCGTCGGGGACCGCATCCTGATGTTGGAGCATTCCATCTACTCCGTGATCTCGCCGGAAGGATGCGCCGCCATTCTCTGGAACAACAGCGCCAAGGCCCTGGAGGCGGCGGAGGTTTTGAAAATGACCGCCAAGGACCTACGGTCCTTGGGCGTCATCGACGAAATCATTCCGGAACCCGTCGGCGGCGCCCACAAGGATCCGCCGCAGATGGCCGAGATTCTTGAAAAAGCGATCGAAAACCAATTGGCCCAGCTCGACGGCTTGAAAACCGACGACTTGCTTGAACAACGCTATCAGAAATTCAAAAAGATGGGCGTCTTCGGCGAGGACATCGTGCCGTAAGCCGGCGAACCGCTACAACAACACCTCAAATGCCGCGCAAGTGGGTGGCGCGGGCCACTTTTTCGATCGCGACGATGTGGGCGGCCACCCGAAGCGTCGCCTTTTTCTCTCGAGCCATCGAGGCCACGTTTTGATAGCTCCGGGTCATGATCGTGCGGAGCTCACGGTTCACCTGTTCCTCCTCCCAGGAAAGCTGCTGCAGGTTTTGCGTCCACTCGAAATAGGAAACCGTCACACCGCCCGCGTTGGCCAGTATATCCGGGATGACGACGACCCCCTTCTTTTCAAGGATCTCATCCGCCGTCGTGGTCGTCGGGTTGTTGGCCCCTTCGGCGATCACCCTGGCCTTGATCCGGTCGGCGTTGAACTTATGGATCACGCCCCCGAGCGCGCAGGGGATGAGAACGTCGCAATCCAGTTCCAGCAGCGCCTCGTTCGTAACGGCCCGCGATTCCGGAAATCCGGCCAGACTCCGTTTTTCCGATTTGTAGGCCAGGACGCGCTCCATCGGAAGACCGTCGGGATTGTAAATTCCTCCCCGGCTGTCGCTGATCGCGATAATCCGGCCGCCCAGCTGGCTCATCAACCGCGCGGCGTGGCTTCCCACGTTGCCGATGCCCTGAATCACGATGCGGGACTTCCCGAGATCGAGATCGCACGCCCGGGCGGCTTCCTGAAGCACGAAGACGCACCCGCGGCCGGTCGCCGCGTCCCGGCCCTTCGACCCCCCCACCTCGACGGGTTTGCCTGTGACCACGCCGGGCGTGTAGCCGTGCCGCCGGCTGTACTCGTCCATGATCCAGGCCATGACCTGCGCATTGGTGTTCACATCCGGAGCCGGGATATCCTGATACGGTCCTATCACCGCATCGAGCATCGAGATGAAGGTCCGGGTCATCCGCTCCATTTCCGCGGGCGACAGGCGCTTCGGATCGCAAACGATCCCCCCCTTGGCGCCCCCGAACGGGATATTGACCACGGCCGTTTTCCAGGTCATCAGGGCCGCGAGCGACCGGACTTCGCCCAGATCGACCTCGGGATGATAGCGGATCCCGCCCTTCATCGGCCCACGGGCATTGTTATGCTGGACCCGATAACCGACAAAAATCTCCAGACGGCCGTCGTCCATACGGACCGGTATTTTGACCCGGATCTCCCGGTACGGCATTTTGAACAGCTCCCGGGTTTCCCGGTCCAACGCCATCGCGTCCGCCGCCCGGTCGAACTGGAACCGGGTCATTTTCTCGAAATCGATCCGCTCGTTTTCCGGCACGCCGGCCACCTTCCCGCTCCCCCTCTAATCCAACCAGACCCGGTCCGGATTATCGGGATCATCGATCGGCGAAGAAACGAAGAGAACCTGGGTCGGCTCGGTCTGGAATTCGCCGCCGTGAGGCGTGTTGGCCGGAATCACCCAGATGTCCCCCTCCCGGACTTCCTGCACCCGATCGCCCACCGTGACTTTTCCCGTTCCTTTCAAAACATAACCGATCTCGTCGTGCGTCACGTGGACGTGTTTCTTAAACGGCCCCTTGTGACCTTGAAAAACAAAAACGCTGGACTGCTTGCCGTGGCCGATGTACGTCCGCTTGAACGCGTCCTTCGCGCCGAGCTTGTCTTTCTCCACCGCGTCGGCGACGCTTTGGATGTCGATCTTGGTCCGGTCCAACGATTGCTGACAGCATGAACAGGTATACATGGCGATCCTCCTATTTTTATTTGGGGGCCCGTGCGGAGAATAGATTCCGCGTCCTCCGAACCGCCTGCCGGCAGGCAGGTGCCCACAAGCCCCGCCTCTCCCGCGGCACGGCCGCGAACCGGCTTTATTATCCCGGCGGACCGCTTGGGTTTCGCCCCGAGCGCGCCGCGACGGCCTCGAACAGAAAATGATAGACTTCGGCGTGCCGTTTGGTCTCCCAAATATCCGCTCCCCAAATATAGGCCCCGTGATCCCGGACAAGGATGCAGAAGCTTTCCTGGAAAAGAGGGTTCTCGAGCACCCGACGGATTTCGCCCAGAAGATCCCGCTCCCGGGACGTGTTGTGGATCACGGGGACGGCATGCTTCGTCTGGTTTGAAACCCCCCGGATGCCCTTCAGCATTTCCAGCCCTTCGATGACGATATGATCGCGGTCCCCGGCCAGATCGGCCGCGAGGACGGAAGACAGCGCATGACTGTGCATAACGGAACCGGCGCCGCGCCGGTCGATGACGGCGCAGAAAATAGGATTGCATTCGGATACGGCCAAGGAACGATTCCTGGGCGGTCTGATGACGGCGCCGTTTTGGCAATCCACGACAAACAGGTCGGAGGGTTTGATTTCTTCTTTGTGAACACCGGTCGGCGCCATCAGAGCCGTTTTGGAGCCGTTGACGGCGCAGATCCCACCGCCGGTCCCGGCCACCCATCCCTTGTCGTAGAACAACCGAAGCATGCGACAGAGGAGTTGGGATTGGCCCATTCTGGATGCGGAGGGTTTTGCCATGGCGGTCATGATTTGAAGAACCCCAGCCTTCCAGCCGGGGATTCTTCGATCCGGGTGGAAAAGGCCCCATTTTGATTCGCTCGCAAACCCCGCCTCAGAGGCTGGGGTTCGCTCGCTATGCGGATTCAGGTCGGTCGGAAATCCTCGATACGAAGCGGGGGGGGTGACGCAGCCCTCTAAGACAAACGGATTAATGCGTCACGTCGCCCGCCGGTTCATGGATCGGTTCGTGTTCCGGCAGGGTTTCGGCCACCTCTTTAAATTCCTTCAGAGCGGGCAATTCGGTAAGATCCTTCAAACCGAAGTACTGGAGAAATTCGCGCGTGGTGCCGTAAAGCATGGGCCGGCCCAATCCCTCCCGCCGCCCGGCGATTTTCACAATGCGGCGCTCCAGAAGCGTCTTGAGAACATACGCCGAATCCACGCCGCGGATCGCTTCGATCTCCCCGCGCGTCACGGGCTGTTTGTAGGCCACGATCGCCAGGGTTTCGAGCCCGGAATGGGACAGGCGGGCGGCGGTCTTGATCTTCTCGAGGGACCGGATCCACGGCGCGCACTCGGCGCGCGTGGCGATCTGGTAGCCCCCGGCCACCTCCGCGATCTGAAGCCCCCGGCCGGCGGATTCGTAGCTCTGTTTCAAACGATCCAAGGCCCGTCGGATCCGGTCCGGATCGGTCCCCTCGAGGACCTCGGACAAATCCTCCACCGACATCGGCTCACCCGAAACGAAAAGAACCGCCTCTAGAACGGCTGTAAGCTCGTGCTCTTCCATATGCGTATCGCACCAAAAAGTTCGGTTTGAAGAATGCGCAGCCGTTTCAGCCGAATCAATTCCAACAACGCCAGAAAGGTCACGACCATCGCAATGCGCGTGGTGTCGTCGTCAAACAACGATGTAAAGGTGATGCTTTCACGCGCGTCCAGCCGGTCCAGGATCAGGCCCATCCGTTCCTGGACCGACAACGCATCCACCACGATCTCCATGTCCTTTTTCTCCGGCGCGCGCTTCACCACCCCGCGAAGCGCCTCCAAGAGATCATACAGGCTCAGATCCACGAGGTTGATATCCCCGGTTGACTCGCCGCTCCCGATCGACGGCGGGCGATGGAACACCTCGCGCCATTCCTGTTCGCGCGCTTCCAGACCCTGTGCGACCTCCTTAAAGCGCTGGTACTCCAGCAACCGCATCACCAGCTCAGTGCGCGGGTCTTCGTCCTCCTCTTCTATGTCCGTCTCGGACGGGGGGAGGAGCATCTTGGATTTGATATGAATCAGCGTCGCGGCCATCACCAGAAATTCTCCGGCGACGGCCAGGTTGAACGACTTCATCAGGTCGAGGTATTCCAGATACTGCCGCGTGATGAGCGCGATCGGGATATCGTAGATGTTGATTTCATTTTTTTTAATCAGGTGAAGCAAAAAGTCCAGCGGACCTTCAAAGGCGGGCAATTTGACGGCGTACGATGTTTGGGGATCGTCCATGCTCACGAGGCTAATATTAGTCCCACCTCAAAAGGGATGTCAAGGGGTCATGTCTTTGAAACCGCCGTGACTCTGCCGCCGATGCTCTTTCGGCTCGCGGCGGGATTTCAGTCCGAGGATTTCGTTGGCTTCCCGCTTCATTTTCTGGAGTTCGGCCATCAACTCCAAAAGCGTCTTCTCGGCCGCGGGGTCCGCGGGCCTCGCGTCGTAGGCTTTGTTCAGCCAGTAAATCGTGTTGTCCAACTTTTGATTGATGACGGCCTGGATCTGTTCTTTGGTCAGCGCCGTTTCGGCTCCGTGTGCTTCCTGCGCCATATAATCTCCCTGACTACAAGATATGGTAGCCGCTCGGATAGGTGCTACTATAACAGAACCTTTCTCGTTGTCAAGAAGAAATTCAAGATATGGGGGAATAGAACGGCAAGCTAACGAGATCTTGTGGTTACGATAGGATGCTTATCACTTCACCACTCGAGATATCCGTAGAGGATCCCCTGGCTGAAGGTGGTCAGACGTGCTCTAGTCGTTATGTGAAGCCTCACGGCGAAATTCCCGGAGGCGACTCAAAATTTCCTCAAGCGTCTCCATTTTTTCCCGCAGACCCCGGATCTGGGCCGTTAACCGTGCTTCGGTTCGGGTCTTTTGGTCCAGAGCGATGGCCATCGCCTGCTCGATCCCTTGCGCCGTCTGATCCACCCACCGATCCAGCGCCGCCTGAAATCCGTCGATCTCTCTTTTCAGCCGCTGCAGAAAGTCCGCGCGAACCCGCCCGCAGTGCCGGTCGATTTGATCGTTCAAGGCCCGCTGTGCCTCCTGAAAGACGAGCCGACGCGAGAACCGTGAGGGAAGCCGGTCGATCAACAGTTGGACGAGGGGTTTCAGGAAGGACGGCTCCAGTCGAACATCATAATAATAGAAGCCGCCTTGGAACGTCATGGCGTCCGTCCAGCCGAGGGGCTCGAACCGGACCCCGAATTGGCCTGCGGAAACCTCCATGAGGCGTTCGACCACGGAGTTGATCCGGTCGGCGAAGAGTTGGGTAATGCGAGCCGCGTCCTTTGAGATCTTCTTCTCCTCGGTGGCGAGCCATGCATTGAACGCGTTCTGGATGCTCTCCTGAATATGGTCGTACAGCAGGCGCCGGAGGGCGCCGGCCTTCTCAGAGCTGGCCTCGAAGGTCTCCGTGAGTTGCGCCGACAATCGCTGCGCGGGGCCCCATTTGAAGTCGGCCAAATCCTGTTCGAGGATCGAGAGCAATTGATGGATCTCCCCTTGGAGTAGGTGATGAGCCGCCGCCTGCCTTTTAAGAATGGATTCCTTCTGCCGTTTGAAGGCCGCCTGTTTTTCCGGCAGAGCACCCAACGGAGCGTTCAGAACGGTTTCTTGGAGAGAGAGGGTGAACCGTTCCTGATCAATCATCTGCGCCGCCCTGCCGATCGTTGAAAGGAGCAGGACCCTTCCTTTCTCATCCATCAGAAAAGCCTCCAGATCCTTTTCAAATTCCGGAATCCGGCTCTGGGAAAGTTTCGACGGGTCCGGCCGGGTTTTGCCCTCCAGGGCCAGTCGGGCCGAGATCGGATAAAGCCGGATGGAAGACACACCCAGAACGTCGCAAAGTGTTCCTCGGGTAAATTCCAGAGCCTCCCGTTGATCGCTCTCCGTTAGCAAATCGGTCTTGTTCAAAAGAAAGAAGAGCTTCTCGACATAGGGACGGAGATGTTTGAGGTAGGCCAATTCAGCCGCGCCGATGGGCGGATCAGCCGAAATCACGAACAGGGCCGCGTCCGCTTGCGCAAGAAATTCAAAAGCGACCCGGGTGTTGTGTTCATATACCGATCCCACGCCCGGAGTGTCGACCAACCGCACACCCCCTTTAAGGAACGCGGCGGGAAACGTGAGCCGGACCTGCTCCACGCCCTTTTCGTTTTTCGGATTCTCCCGTTCGGTCACATAGGCGGGGATGGTCTCAAGCGGGATCGTTTCCTTCCGCCCGTCTTTAAACCTTGCTTCAACCCGCAGGGCCTCCCCGTATTCCACCACGGTAATGACCGAAGTCAGTGGAACCACGGCCATCGGCAGGAGCGGACGGCCCAAGAGGGCGTTGATGAGGGTGCTCTTGCCGCGTTTGAACTCTCCGAGAACTGCCAGGTTCAATCGGTTCTCGGAAAGCTTTCCAAGCACGGCCGACAGAGCATTGGCAAAGTCCTGCCTGCCTTCTTCCCGGACGCGCGCGGCAAGCGCCTGAAGATCTTTTACCGTTTTGTCTTGAACATGAGTATACCGACTGAACATTTATTCACTTAATCCGACTTCAGGGTTTTTCAACGGTGTCGGAAGGTTCGGCGCGGCGCTCCTGTCAAAGCAGCGCAATCACCAGCGCCGCCAGCAACGCCAGCAGCACGTAGGCGGCATAGACGTTGATGCGTCCGTGATGCATCGCGGCCAGCCCGCCCGCGAACCAGAACGCCGCGGTCCGGACCGGCAGAAACACCAGCTTGTCCACCAAATGCACGCGCTCTTTCTCGCGGCGGATGGCGGTGCGAAAATGTTCCGCCACCGTCTCCCGCGTGTCCTCCACCGTCGTCGGTCGAAACACCGCGTCGAAAATCACCCGCACCGGGTTGGAAAAACCCGTCGCCGTGTACGTCATCTCCGGCAGCAAGCGCCGCACCCCGCCGTCCCATCGCTCGCGCCGCGCCAGCCGTCGACTCCGCGTCAGCCACAACCGGATCACAACATAAGTGACAATCAGCAGTGAAATGAGCGCCACAAGCATGTAGGAGGTGGACATGGCAAAGACGACCGGGTTCTCCGGGCCGCCGCGATGCAGCACGACCAAGCCGCGGCCGGGCAAAACACTTTGACCGACTTGCGCGCCGAGGTCGTGGAATTCGCCGACGAACGCGGGCGGCAACGTGTCATGCGCGGGATTGGGGGCAAAAAACGGCGGCACCAGGGCGTCGGCGGCGCTCGCCCCGGCCAATGAACCTGCCGCCGAGTCTAATGCCGGAATCACGTAAGTCGGCAACACGCCGAAGGCAAGGCACAACACCGCGAGGATGGCCATCGGAATGAGGGCGCCGGATCCGGCTTCGGTCACGCGTTGATTTCCGTCCAATCGGCGCATCCCCAAAAAGCTCATTGCAAAAACTTTCACGAAGCACGTCACCGCCAGCGCCGCCGTGAGCGCGAGGCCCGCGCCGCACAAAGCGAAAACCATTTTCGCCGGCGTTGAAGCCAGTTCCGCCGAGCGCAGCATGGTTTGCAGCGTGAGCCATTCGCTGACGAAGCCGTTGAACGGCGGCAGGGCGGCGATGGAGAGCGTCCCGGCGAGGAAGCCCAGCGCTGTCCATGGCATCCATTTGATCAGCCCGCCCAGCCGGTCCATGTCGCGCGTGCCGGTTTGCCCTTCGACCACCCCCGCGCCGAAAAACAGGAGCGTCTTGTAAAGCGAATGATTGATCAGATGATAAAGCCCTGCGACAAACGCGATAGCCGCCGGCACGGGATGGGCGGTCGCAACGAAGACCATTCCCGCGCCGAAACCCGCAACCACAATGCCGGCGTTTTCGATGGAACTGTGCGCCAGCATCGTTTTGAGATCGTTGGCCGTGGTTGCGTATAGAATCCCGACCAACGCCGAAAGCGTGCCGACGATGAGCGCCACGAGACCCGGTCCGACTTGCGTCGACGACATGAGATCGGCATTGACGCGCAGAATGCCGTAAAGCCCGAGATTCAGCGTGGCCCCCGCCAGCACGGGAACAAACGCGCGCGGCGCAACGGCGTAGGCGCGCGGCAACCAAAAATTCACCGGCACAAGCCCGGCTTTCACGCCAAAGCCAAAAAACGAAAGCAGGAACACCGCCCATCGCGCGCTCGGGCCCAAAGGAGACGCGGCGGATCTGATCACGCCGAAATCCAGCGAACCCGCGCCAACCGCAAGCAGAATAAAACCAAGCGCCGCGGCAAGCGTTCCGGCTTCACCCATGGCGAGCAGCAGATAACCCGCACCCGCACGGCCATTTTCACGATTCCGGTCGCACAAAACGAGCAGATAGGATAGAACGGACATGACTTCCCATGCGAGAAGAAACAGCAGCACGTCGCCGGCCACGAAAATCAGACCGATGGATGCATACAACCCGAGCAGCATCGCGGTGAACGCGCGTCCTTCGCGACGCTCCGGTGTGACCCTCAATTCCCCGCCCGCGAATATCGAAGCCGGAAAAAGCACCAGACCCGTGATGACCGCAAATACCGCCGAGAGCCGGTCCAGCTTCAATGTGAGCGTCCCCAATTCCGGCAGCGGCCACAGTAGTTGATTGAATGTCTGGTCGGCCAGCAACGCGTTTGTGCCCGCCCACACCAGGGTAATCGCACCGAGACAACCCACCCAGGCCAGCAGTGCTCCCTGCCGCGACTCGGGCCACACCAGCGACAGCAGAACGCCCGTGCCGCACAATGCCAGAAACACAAGAATGAGTGTTTGTGATTCCATCATGGTTCCGCTGGATTTGTTTTAACAGCCGATGGCGTCGAGACGAGCGACGCCGGCGGTTTGCGTCCGACCGCCACCAATAAACCATGCAGAATCGCCAGCGGCGGCGGGGGATGCCCCGGCACTTCCACATCCACCGGCAGTACGTCCGCCAGCCCTTTTTCGCAGACAAAGCTTTCCGCGAACACGCCGCCGGACAGCGCGCAGGCGCCGACCGCGACGACCCGTTTGGGGGTCGGCATGGCGTCGTACGTCTTTTGCAATGCCACGCGCATGTGATCCGTCACCGGGCCGACAACCAGCAGCACGTCCGCGTGGCGCGGCGTGGGCGTGATGAAGAATCCCAGCCGGTGCATGTTGTAATAGGGATTGTTGAGCTGCTTGACCTCGTTGAGGCACGCTCCGCAGTCGCCTGCGTCCACAACGACGATATGGATGGAGCGACTGAACGCCGGGCCGAATTCATTTTGAGGTCTGCGGGTGGCCGCCCATTCGTAGGTGGTCTCCCAGTCCAGCGGAGGTTCAACGCCGCGGACGCAGCGATGGCAGTGAACACAGCGGCGGTAATCCACCGATACACTTCCATCCGTCCGACTCAGGGCCTGCACGGGGCAACGGTCCACGAGCGCCGCGGCCGCTTCAGCGGAAAACTCGCCGCCGACAGGCAATCCCGGTGTAACACCGGCGGCGCGTTCCGCATCGCGCGGATACGCGGTGGTTTTTATTCCCGTGCGGATGCCTTTGAGAACCCACTGGCTCATGCGTCGCTCACCTCCTGTCGCCTGCGAAGGATCACCGATCGTTCTCGGCCACGGACAGATCGAACGTGGAGAGAATGATCGGAAAGTCTTGAAACGCGAAATTCTCGACGGCCAGGCGGAACCCATGCCAATTCGGAAACGACGGCGGAACGACGCGGTAGCGGGCAACCCGTCCGCTCTCGTCCAGCCGCACCCAATGAAACGCTGCGCCGCGGGGGGCTTCGACCCAGCCCAACGCCGCGCCCGGACAAAGCGTGACCGGCTCGTGAACACCCCCATCCTTCAGCGCCGCGATGGCTTGTTCCATGACGCGCGCCGATTGCCGGGCTTCGGCGAACAAAACGCGCAACCGTGCGTAGCCGTCGCCTTCCTGCTCCCCGGGCACGTCGAAGTCGAACCTTTCGTAGCCGGAATACGGTTGCGCCCGGCGCAGGTCGCGGACGAGTCCCGACGCGCGCGCCACCGGACCGACTAGTCCGAACGCTTTGGCGTCCTTAAACGCGATGACGCCGACTTCCTCCAGCCGGTCGAGAAAACTGCTGGAAACGCGCAACCGCTTTTCCAGTTCGTTTAGTTCCGCCAGGACCTTTTGCGATTGAGCGAGCGCCCTGCGGCAGGCGTCGTTCGTCAGATCGCACAATAACCCGCCCGGCGCGAGCAGACCGAACAGGTAACGATGGCCGGCAAGTTCGCCGGAAATCCGCAACAAATCCTCCTCCAAAATCCCGGCCTGGTTGTTGGCGACGACCAGCGCCGTGGACTCGCAAATCTCCTGGATCGCGCCGGCATGTTGGCGCAAGCGTTCGAGTTCCGCCAGAAACACGCGCAACAGCAACGCGCGCGCCGGAACAGCCGCATTGGTGATGGATTCAACCGCCTGACAGAAGCCCAATCCGTGGGCAAAGGCGGTCGTCGCCGCGAACCGTTCCGCAAGCAGCAGGACATCCCCCACGGTTTTTCCCTCAGCCAGTTTCTCGATGGCGCGCCATTTGTAAAACAGGCGCGGCACGGCGCGGATGACGTCCTCGCCGACGGTTTCGAGCAGGAAATGAACGGACTCGGTCGCACCGGAGTATTTCGGGCCGATCGGCATGACGAACGCGCCCGCTTCCTGAACAACGCGCCGCGGCCGCCAGTCGGCGGCCGGCTTGCGATGAAGCATCGCGGCGCGCGCGTCGAATCGGTGGCGCATCGGCTCAACGTTTTCCTGCCAGGCATCGTTGTGCAGCACGAAATCGCCGAGGCGCGGATGGCCTTCGAAAACCAAACCGAATAAATCCTCGGCTTCGCGCTCATGCCAGTCCGCAGCGTGAACAAATTTAACAATACTGGGGAAAGCCCGCTCGGCCGATGGAGAATTCACCAGCACGTGAACTCGGCCGGCTTCGCGCTCGCCGTAAAAGACATAGCGCAATTGCCACTCGGCCGCGCCTTCTTCGACAATCAGTCCCGCAAAGCTGTAGCCCTGCTCCGAAAACAGCCAACCGCACAGCTCCGCCAGCGCGGCTCGACCGCAGGTGATTTCGCACGCGAACGTCGCCGCGACGAGCCGGCAGCGCGTCATTCCGCGCCAGCGCTGTTCGATTTGTTCCGTCAATCCGGCAAGGTTCATCGGCGCCTCATTTTGTCAATGCGGCTGCGGCCAGCGTCAGCAGGTCATGCAGCGGTTCGGGAACGTAAACGCCGAGCACCAGCACGGGTGCTGCGGCCAGGATCAATGCCAGCCTGCAACTGAACGGCAGCCGGAACTTCTTTGCGTCTTCTCGGTCCGGATGGCCGTTCGCCGGCGCGCCGTTCTCCCGCACCCCGAAGACCATCCGGTTGAGATGCAACAACACACCGAAAAACGCGATGACGATAAAGACGGCGAGCAGGCCGGTTGTCACATAATGCCCCTGCGTCAAGCCCGCTTTGAGAATCGAAAATTCGCTCAGAAAAACCGCCAGCGGCGGCGCGCCGGCGATGGCCAGTCCGCCGAAAATCAAGGCGGCGCCGGCGGCGGGTGAGAGGCGGATCAGGCCGCGCACGGCGGCGATTTCGCGCGTTTCCACGGCCAGCAACGCCGCGCCGGCGGCAAAAAAGCAAAAGGATTTGGCAACCGAATGAGCGACGATCTGCTGCACCGCGCCGTAGCCGGCGGCCGATGCGCCCAAGCCGACCGCCGTTAGAATAATGCCCATGTGTTCCACAGTGGAAAAGGCGAAGAGCCGTTTGTAATCACGCACCCGCAGCAGCAAAAACGCCGCCGTACCGACCGAGATCAGGCCGAGGGTGAGCGCCCACGCTTCCGCATGGGAATCGGGCGCGGCCCGCATGACCGGAAACAGCCGCAGAATCACGTAGAGCACCGCCGTGGTTTCAACGCCCGAAAGCAACGCGCACACCGGTGAAGGCGCCTGGCTGTGCGCATCCGGCAGCCACGTGTGCATCGGGACCAGCCCGGCCTTCGTTCCGAGGCCGATCAGGATCAGCACAAATGCGGTTTTCAGCAATACAGGCGGCATTTGCGGCGCCGCCGTTACGAGTCCGGCCCACGTGTAAGTGTCGCCGCCCGCCGCCTGCATCGCGGCAAAAAGGACGAGGAAGCCGAACAAGGCCATGCCCGCGCCCATGAGCGACAGCACCACGTACTTCCAGGCCGCCTCCAGCGCCGCGTGCGTGTTCTCGAACGAGACGAGCAAGGCCGAACACAGCGTCGTCAGCTCGACCATAATCCAGACCAGCGTCGGCTCCGCCAGGACCGGAACCGCCATCATCGAAAAGATGAAGAGGTTGTAGTTCGCATAATAGAGCCGCAGTTTGCCAGGCGACAGGGACCGGCGCGCCATGTAGCCGAAGGAGTAAATAGCCGCCGTGGCTCCGACCAGCGCAATCAGCAGTAGAATCAGCGCGCTCAGGCCATCCACGGCGATCCATTTCAACAGGCCGACCTGAAGGGCGCTCACGAGGGTGTTGCCGGCCGAGATCCACCACGCCAGCCGAGCCGCCAGAATCAGATTGACCACGGAAGCCACGACCGTCACCCCCGGCGCCCACCGCTTATCGAATGGAATACAAACCAGAGCGGCGGCCACCAACGGAAGCGCCAGAATGAGAATGACGTTCATTTGGCCGGCACCCCTTTCTTTGCGGGATCCGTCGGCGCTTCCCTCAAGCTCGCCAGTTCGCCAACCGCCGTCGTGCCGATGTGCTTCTGAACCGCACGGGTCAGCACGCCCATGATGAAAACGATAATCAGCCCGTCCGCCGCGATGGCGAGTTCGACCAGCAGCGGGAGATCGCGCGAAATGGCGATGCCCGTGAAGAACGCGCCGTTCTCCATGGCCAACAATCCCATGAGCAGCGGTACGGCCTCCCGTCGCACCGTGAGCGTGTAGGCCCCGAGCAACAGTCCCGCGATTCCAATCGGCACATTCGGACCGCGGAATTCCGGAGCGATCGAATTCAACACGGGCGCCCCCAGAAAGTAGGCCAGGATCGCCAGCGCCAGCGCGATGAGCAACGCGGTTGGAATATTCAACGCCTGGTCAATTTCGCGCCGGGTGTAAATTTCCTCCGGAGATGTCCGGCGCAGAAGCCACGGAACGATGAACGGCTTGCTGACCAGGTTTACGAGCGCCACTCCGTAGAGATGCCCCGATTGATGCCGAAGCCCCAGCAGCAAGGCGGAGGCCGCGAGCAGCAGCGACTGAGTGATGAACAGGTTCAAACAACCTTTGACTTGCCGCATCGCCACCATGCCGAACGCTATCAGCAAAAACAATCCGCCCACCAAGGCATTGAGATTTTCCAGCAATTCATTCATCGTACCGTCCATCTTCGCCTTTCGTTCAAGGTAAAAAAACCCGCGCAATCATGGCCGCCACCGACGTGATGAACGCCGCGCCCAAAAATTCGGCGATCCGAAAAAGCCGAAGCTTGGACAACGACGATTCGATGACCACCAGCACGAGCAAAAAACAGAAGATTTTGAACAGCACAAGCGGAACGGCGATGAGCACCGCGCCCAACGATTGCTCGCCGGCCAGACCCCACGGCATGACCAGCACGTTGAGAAAAATGCAGAGCAACACGAACATTTTCATGTAGCCGCCCCATTTCATCAGCGCCATGCCGCGTCCGGAGTATTCCAACGCCTTGGATTCATCAATCATCGCCAGCTCGAAGTGGCCGGTCGGATTGTCCACCGGGATGCGTCCGCCCTCGGCCAGAATCAACATAAGAAACGCCAGCACGAGCAACACGTGGGACGGCTCGAAGAAATTCGCCGGCGGCGTCACCCACTTTTGCTGAACGATGTAAGGTATCGTGGAACCGGCGACAAACGAAACGGTAAAAAAGACGATCATGAAAACCGGTTCGGCCAGAAACCCCACCATCCGCGTGCGGCTGGCGCCCATGGGGCCGTAGGGATTGGCCGTGTCCACCGCCGCGAGCGTGGCGAAGAACCCGCCCAGCGCAAGCACGAAACCGCCACCCAGCATGTCGCCCATGAAGGCAAAGAACAGCGGATAATCCGTCAGCACGGGAATCAGCAGCACGACGAAGATCGGCGCGACGAAAACGATGTAGGGCGTGAAGCGAAATATCCACGAACTGTCTTCCGACACGATTTCGTCCTTGTGAAACAGTTTCCACAAATCCCGGTAAGGTTGAAAAATGCTCGGCCCGCGCTTGGACTGCACCATCTCCTTGAGCCGGCTCAACGTTCCGGAGACCAGCGGCGCGAATGCCACGGCCACGAACACTTGAATCAGGTTGAACAGGACGCGGTTGGACATGATGGGTGCGTTATTCCTTTGCCGTGCTATCTGCGGCGGGTTACAAAAAGCCCCTGCCGTTTGCTGAGGGCAGAGGCTTTCTCAGGACAAAATAAAACCCCTACCTTTTATATTGGTAGGGGTTATCAGTCCACGTATTGCTATTATAGAAGAGTGGGACGGTTAAAGGCGAACCCCATCGCCTATCAAATTGATTTCAAAATATCATATCCTTCCCCGATTGTCAACGGGTGCTTACTCGAAGAAGGCCGGCGTGTCGTCGATCCGTTCGCGGGTTTGACTCACGCGGTGTTTTCTTCGGTCGACCAGGCCGTCGCCCACAGACTCCCCAGCGCCATGACGATCATGTCCAGATAGACATAGAACATGACCGAGCCCATGGGCGGGTTGGTGGTGGACAGAATGCCAAACGGCCGGGGGGCCCAGGACCAGCAGCCGAAGGCCGTTCCGACGAACTCGACGAACAGGACAAAGAGCGGCATGAACATGTAGATCACGCGCTGCTTCATGGCCAAAACGCCCAGAAAATAAAGCAGGCCGAGAAGGACCGTGAAGCTGTCGCGAAAGACGAGGAACACCCCGAGGAAGACAACGGCGTAGAGCGCCGAAAAAAGCTTGATGATTCCGTCGGAGCGCCGGTGAACCTCCGATCGCCACAGGAGCTGGAACCCGCTCCCGACGACGAGCGCGTGGCCGAACGGAACGTAGATCGGAACATACCCGAACTTGTACGTGTAGAGGTCGATTCCCATGCTGAAGAAGACTTCACCCACGGCCGACACGGGAATCGTGATCAACATGATCTTCTTCAGCCGTTCATCCGGCAGGGTCCGGTACATCGCGTAGACATAGAGCGGAACGAGAATGTTGTCCAGAACCTGGCCGTTGAAGCCGTGGGCCAGAACCCATTTCGAATCCAGAAACAGCATGGCCGCGGTGAACGGCACGAAGGCGTAGAAGGACCAGTGGAACGGTCTCGGCCGGATCATTTTTTCTTGAGCCTCGGTTTTAAAATCACCTGAAGAGCCCCGAACGTTTCGATTTCGAACGGCATGCCCTGGGCCGTCAGCGCCTTTTTCGTTTCCTCAAGGTCCCGCGGATTGCCGTACGCAAGCAGCAACCGGCCGCAGCCGTCGCAGGTCGCGACGTCCCGGGGTTTCTTGATGTACCGCTTCATCGATTGAAGGCAGCAGGGGTTCAACGCAGTCATCCTTCATTTAACGGATGCATAAGCGGGTGGCCGGAGGCGGGGCGCCCCGTCCGCCCGCAACGGAGGGTCCCCACCGGGTGGGGATGGCAGGCCCGACCGGAAAGTTCAGCGGAGTGAGGACGGATGGGGCTGCCGAAGGACAGGACCCGCTTATGCGCATGGTCTCATTTCTTTTTTGATTTTCCGGACGGAAGCGCTTTTGGCTCCCAGAGCCTGTTCTTGACGATGTACCCGCCCGCGATGAGAACGAGCACAAGACTCGCCACGTGCGGCGCGCGAAACGGGCCGAGATACAGATCATCGGCGCGGAAGAGGGTCACGATGGACCGGACGACGGAATAGCAGATCAGATAGAGGCAGAAGATGAAACCATCGCCCCAGGGCCGCTTCCGGATGGACCAGAGAAAGGCGAAGGTCGTCACGTTCAGCACCAGCTCGTACAGCATGGTCGGATGGAGCGGGACCGATCCGAACTGCTGTCCGGCGATGCTCCCCGGCGGAAAGACGATGCCCCACGGCATCGTCGTCGGCGTTCCGTGCGCGTCGCCGTTCATAAAGTTTCCGATCCGTCCGAAGGCCTGGCCCAGGATGATGCTCGGCGCGCCGGCGTCGGCCAGTTGCCAGAACGAGACGCGGTGGCGGCGAACGAACCAGATTCCGATCAGCACCCCGCCGATCAGACCGCCGTGAATCGCCAGACCGCCGTGCCAGATCGCGGGGATCTCGGACGGATTTTCTCCATAGTAAGGCCAGTTGAACGCGACGTAATAGATCCGGGCGCCGAGGATCCCGCCCAGAAGGCAGTACATGATCAGGTTCCAGCTGTCGTCGGCCGAGAGCGGGATGCCCTTGCGACGGACCTCCTTGGCCAGCAGCCATCCGCCGACCATCGCCGCGATAAAGTACATCAACCCGTAATAGCGGATCGTGACGGGACCGAACTGGATGAGAATGGGATGCATGTTACAGCTTCATCGCCTCCCGCACTTCTTCCATCGTTTGACGGGCCGCCTGGCCGGCCTTCTTCGAACCTTCGGCCGCGACGGCTTCGACCTTTTTGGGATGCTTCAACCACTTTTCCCGTTCCTTCCAGATCGGGTCGAGCCGTCGGACCATCCGGTCGGCCACCAGCGTTTTGCAGTCGATGCAGCCGATGGAGGCCGTCCGGCATTCCGTGTTCACCCGGTCGATCACGCCGATCTCCGAGAAGATCTTGTGGAAGGAAAAGACGGGACAGACATCCGGGTTGCCCGGGTCGGTCCGCCGGATCCGGGCCGGATCGGTCACCATCGTCCGGAGCTTTTCACGAACGACCGGCTCGGGATCGGAAAGATAGATCGCGTTGTTGTAGCTCTTGCTCATTTTCCGCCCGTCGGTCCCCAGAAGTTTCGGCACCTCCGTGAGCAGGGGCTGCGGTTCGGGAAACACGGGCGCGTAGAGATTGTTGAACCGTCGCGCCAGCTCGCGCGTCAACTCGAGGTGCGGAAGCTGATCCACGCCCACCGGCACCACGTCGGCCTTGTAGATCAGGATATCGGCCGACTGCAGGACGGGATATCCTAAAAAACCATAAGTCGTCAGATCCCGTTCGCGAAGCTCCTCGATCTTTTCCTTGTAGGTGGGGTTCCGCTCCAGCCAGGGCACCGGGGTGATCATCGACAGGAGCAGGTGCAGTACGGCGTGATCCGGCAGACGGGACTGAATGAAGACGGTGCATTTCTCGGGATCGATTCCGGCCGAAAGCCAGTCGATCAGCATTTCCTGAATGTACTCCCGGATTTTACGGGTATCGGCATAATTGGTCGACAGGGCATGCCAGTCGGCCACAAAAAAATAGGCGTCGAACTCGTTCTGGTATTTAATCCAATTGTCCAGGGCCCCCAACAGATTGCCCAGATGCAACCGCCCGCTGGGTTGCATCCCGCTCAGCATGCGCTTCTTCCGCGATTTCACAGTGGGACACCTCCTAGATGGTCGTTCAACCCCAGAATCCACAGCATGATGTTAACGATCAACGGCGAGATGATTTGCGACCAGAACCCGAACGGGTCCAGGAAGACGAGCGCGATGATGATGAAAAACCCGAACGGCTCGATGCTGGCCCAGGCCGCCGACTGCCGGTCGGGAAGCAGTCCGACCAGCACCCGCCCGCCGTCCAGCGGCGGAATGGGGATCATGTTGAAAATCGCCAAAACGACGTTCCACTGCACGCCCTTCAAAAGCATGTACATGACCGGGACCAGCACCATCCCGGAAGGATCGTTCCAGTTGAACGGCCCCCCCCCGAGACGCAGTTGCAGGACGAGACGGGGGTCGATCATCAGGACCAGACGAAACAGAAGACCGCAGGCCACCGCCAGGATCAAATTCGTGGCCGGACCCGCGCCGGCCACCCAGACCATGTCTTCCTTCGGATGGCGGAGGTTCATGAAATTGACCGGCACGGGCTTCGCGTAGCCGAACACGAAGCTGCCCTTCGTGGCGATCAATAAAAAAATCGGAATGACGACCGTTCCGATGGGGTCAATATGCGACAAGGGATTGAGCGTCAGCCGGCCCATCATCCGGGCGGTCGGATCCCCCCGCTTGTTGGCCACCCAGCCGTGGGCCACCTCGTGTAAAATGACGGCCAGAAGGATGGGGATGGCCGAGATCGAAATCTCCTGGATGATATGATCGATGTTCATCATACTAGTTGAGCTGGACGAATTTGCCGTCCTTGGCCTGTATCACGTAAAGCCGTTTGGCCAAATCCCCCTCCGGCGTGTAAGTGATCGGGCCGGTGACGCCCGAATAATTTCGAACCCGGCCGAGGAAGTCCCGCACCGCTTCGCCGGTCGCGGCGCCCTGTTGCATCGCCCGGAGAACCAGGCCGGCCGCGTCGTACGCCTGGGCCGCCAGAAGCGTCGGGTTCTCCTCGTAACGGCTTCGGTAGCGCTCCACAAAGGACTGCACCTGCGGGTCGGTGCTGGCGGGAAAGAACCCGTCCACAAAGATTCCGCCGTCGACAAATTTCCCGCCGAACCTGAAAAGATCCTGGGAGTCCCACCCGTTGGTCCCCAGAAGCGTCACCCCTTCAATATTGTAAAAAGCCAGCTGGGCCGCGATCATTCCGGCCTGATCGTAATCGCCGGGAAGAAAAATGGCGTCGAATCCGGGCCGGTATTCGCGAATTTCGCCCTTCTGCTGCGGCGGGGGGCCCAGGACGCCGTATTTGGTCAGGTCGGTTTCTTTGAGATATTTGATCTGCGGCCCGAAATCGGTGGCCTGCGGATCGTAGGACGCCCGCGCGATGACCTCCCCGCCCAGTTTCGCGATCGCCTCCGAAAAAACCCGCATCATCTCCGTTCCGTATCCGTCCGCGGAATGCAGGATGCAGAAGCGCTTCAGGTGGAGCGAATTGACGGCGTAGGCCGCGATCTCGCCGGCCTGTTGCCGGTTGGTGATGGAGTTTCTCAAAACATATTTCCACGGCTTGGCCCAATCCTCCGACGCCCCGGGCGTCAGCAACGGGATCCGGTAAGCCTCCGCCCGGGGAGCCACGGCCGCCACCTGGCGGCTCAGCATCGGTCCGATGACCGCGCTCACGCGGTAGTCCCGCGCCAGTTCGTCCAGGCCGCTTTGCAGGACCGTCGCATCCCCTTCCGTGTTCTTGACGACGATCCCGACGAATTTTTCAGGAACCGCGGTGGACGGGGGGTCCAACGCCAGCCGGATTCCGTTGAGCACCTCCTGCCCGAACGGCTGCAGCCGGCCCGACAGCGGAAGCAGGACGCCGATCAAATGCTGATGGCTCAGATACAATTGCTTGATGGCCGCGAGCCGGCTCCGGACCTTCGAAACGGCCCGATGCTTGGGGTAGATGAACAAAAAGCGGCGCAGTTCACGCTCGGCCTCAAAATATTCCTTGGACGACTCGTAAAGATCGGCCAGCTTCAAAAGGGCCGCGTCTCCCGGATACCCTTTCGGGAATTGACGGATCAACTCCTTGAGTTCCGACCGGGAGCTCTGGGCCAAAAGCTCCTGCACCCGGTTCTCGACGGCCTGCTTTTCCTCTTCCCGGCTCATCTCCTTTTTCAGCAGTTCATGGACGGCCTGGACGTCATCCTTCTTCTGAAGATAGACGTCCACGATGCGGTCGGTCAACGCCTGCCGGGCGGCGAGGTCCGGACTTAAGCTCCGCTCCCGTTCCAGGATCGGGATGGCGCTGTCGTACTGGCCCAAACCGATATACGCCACGGCCAATTGATCCCGGGCCCGGTCGGCCAGCGGCGAGGCCGGGAACTCGCCGATCAACTTTTGATACTTAAGAACCGCATCGGCATAATTTTGCTGCTGCTGATCGATTTGGGCCAAGCCCATATAGACCTGGTCCTTCAGCGGCGATTGCGGATAGGTCGTGAGTAAAAGTTGATACGTCAGCTGCGCTTGCTCCAGATCACCCGCGGCGGTGGCCGCCGAGGCCTTTTCCAGCAATTCCCGAGCGTCGGCGTCGGGGGACGGCGTCGGCACAATGGCCGGCGCCGGCGATTGTAGCTGTGGTTGTGGTTGTGGTTGTGGTTGAGCTTCAAGTTGCGGCTGCGATTGAGGTTGTGCTTGCGCCCACGCAGACATTGTCAACGACGTCATCGAAACGAGGAGGACGCCAATCATTCCGGCTCCGGCTTTGAAGCTGCCCGCAGCAGGCTGCCGGGAATCTTCGATGCGCAAAGAACAAAACCATGATTGCATGCGGCCCAACCCCGCCCCCCAATGCGGGCATTGCGGCCGATGCGCATTCACGCTCGCGATTTTTGAAATCATCGTCGTCATATTCGCCAGGAATCACTATAAGGGATGCCGGATACCTTGTCAACAGAACGGAACGGGAACGGGTTGTATGGGTTGTATTTCATGAAATAATTAATTATAGTGACGGGAGCATCTCAAATCCTTTCCCCGACAAGGAGCCGCAGCGGATGCCGATCGGATTAAAAGAGATCAAACGCGCCGGACGGACGATTCGATCGTCGGTCGACCCGACCCCGCTGGTTTCGTCGCGCTCGCTGAGCCTGCGGGCCGGGGTTCCCGTTTTTCTGAAGCTTGAAAATCTTCAGAAGACGGGATCGTTCAAGGTCCGGGGGGCGTTCAACCGGATTGCCCTTCTGACGGCCCCCCAGCGACGAAGGGGCGTGGTGGCGGCTTCGGCGGGAAACCACGCCCAAGGCGTCGCCCTCGCCGCCCGAACCCGCGGCATCTCGGCCACGATCGTCATGCCCGAAGGGGCCTCGATCGCCAAACAGGAGGCGAGCCGTTCGTACGGCGCCCGGGTGATCCTTCACGGAGACGACTTTGACTCGGCGATGGATAAAGCCCGGGAGATCGAACGGTCGGAAGGAAGCGTCCTCATTCACGCCTTCGACGACGAGGCGGTGATCGCCGGCCAGGGAACGATCGCGTTGGAGATCTTGAAGGACCGCCCGGACATACGAACCATCCTCGTTCCCGTCGGGGGAGGCGGCCTTGCCGCCGGAGTCGCGACGGCGGTGAAAGCCTTGAAGCCCGGGGTCCGGGTCCTCGGGGTCGCCGCCCCGGCCCGTCCGACCCTGGCGGATGGAATCGCCGTGAAATCCCCCGGAAGGATTACGCGGCCGATCTTGGAGCGGTGCCTGGATCGCATGGTCCGGGTCGCGGAGGACGAAATCGCCGAAGCCGTCCTGCTGCTGATCGAGCACAAGCGGATCATCGCCGAAGGGGCCGGCGCCGTTCCCCTGGCCGCGCTTCTAAACCACGGGGGCCGGCTTCGGGGTCCGGTCTGCCTTATCGTCACCGGCGGGAATATTGACGTCACCCTCCTCGAGCGGATTATCGAGCGGGGTTTGGTCCGGACCGGCCGTCTCCTGCGCCTCTCGGTCGTTCTTCCCGACCGCCCCGGAGCGCTGGCCGGACTCGCCGCCGCCATCGGCGAGGCGGGCGCCAACATCCTGCACATCGTTCACGATCGTCTCTCGTCAGGGCTTCCGATCACCCGGAGCCGGGTCGATCTCTCTCTCGAAACCCGGGGCGCGGAACACAGCCGCTCGATCACGGCCCGTCTGAAACGGAGCGGCTATCCCTTGCGTTGACGGGAGCATCGGCATGCGCGAACGCGTCCAACAGTTCCTTCAATACCTGACGGTCGAGAAGGGGCTCTCGCTCAACACGACCGCGGCCTACGGCGCCGATCTGAACCGGTTTCTGGAGTTTCTCGGGGCCCGGGCGTTGAACCGTCCGGAAGACATCACCCGGCGGGACCTCCTGGATTTTCTGGCCGCCCGAAAACAAAACGGCCTTTCCTCCCGTTCGCTCGCGCGCCAGATCGCGACCCTTCGCAATTTTTACCGCTTTCTCAACCACGAAAAAATACTCCGGACGGACCCCACCCAGAACGTGGAATCCCCCCGCGACTGGAAACGATTGCCGAAGACGATGGCCTTCGAGGAAGTCGAACGGCTGCTCAACCTTCCCAAGGGGTCCACGTCCTCGGCCGTGCGCGACGACGCCATGATCGAATTGATGTACGCCACCGGCCTGCGCGTCTCGGAACTGACCGCGCTGCCCCTCCAGGCCGTCAACACCGAAGTCGGATACATCCTGGCCACGGGCAAGGGCAACAAACAGCGGATCATCCCGATGGGCGAAGTGGCGCTTCAAAAACTCAAGACGTACCTGGCGACGGCTCGGGGAAAACTCGCGAAAGGGCGGGTCTCCGACCGGGTCTTCCTCAACCGCTCCGGGCGCGGTCTCACGCGGCAGGGCTGTTGGAAGATGCTGAAGAACTACGTCCGACGGGCCGGGATCAAGCGTTCCGTTTCGCCCCACATGCTCCGGCACTCCTTCGCGACGCATTTACTGGAACGGGGGGCGGACCTGCGTTCGGTCCAGGCCATGCTGGGCCACGCCGACCTATCCACCACGCAGATCTACACGCAGGTCACGCGTCACCGCTTGAAACAGATTCATCAACAGCTTCACCCGCGGGGATGACACCGCGGGATCCCCTCATCGTCGGGCGGTCGTTACTTGACGGTGACCTTGCGCATCGCATCGCCTTTCCGGATTTTCTGGATCACGTCGAGACTGGCCTTGTCCGTCACCTGACCGAAGACGGTGTACTTGCCGTCCAGAAAGGGTTGCGGAGCGAGGCAGATGTAGAACTGACTGTCGGCGCTGTCGGGATCGCTCGAGCGGGCCATGGCGACGGTCCCGAGAAGATGCGGCGTCTTGTTGAATTCGGCCTTCAGCTTGACCCCCGAACCGCCCGTCCCGTTGCCGTTGGGGTCCCCGCCTTGAATCACGAAACCGGGCTCGACGCGGTGGAAGGTCAGTCCGTTGTAGAATCCCTGCTTGATCAGTTCGGTGATCCGCGCGACGGTTTTCGGCGCCGCATCCGGCAACATTTCGAAGATGATATTTCCCTTGTCCGTCTCAATGGTCACCACCGGTTTACCTCCCTGGGCCCAGGCCGTCTCGATGACGAGCCCCGGACCGCCCGCGCTGAGGGTGAGTGTTCCTATCACGATCGCCATGATCCAATTCCGTTTCATCGGCCGTCCCCTTTCCGTTCGTTTCCCGCCGTGACGTTGCGTTCAAACCAATCGATCAATACCCCTTCTCTCAACCCGTAATCGCTCACCACCACCTCGTTCGCTCCAGCCAGGCGCATCGCGACCCACAGCAAGGCGGCGCCGGCCACGATGAGATCTTCCCGCCCCCGCTCGAGGCCGACCAGGCGCCGGCGTTCTTCCAACGTCATTCCGGCCAGCTTCCGATACCAGCTCTCGACGCGCCCGAACCCCAGGCGCATGTTCTGCACGCGCGCCGGATCGTACGTCGCGAGCCCCAACTCCAGCGCGGCCAGGGTGGTCACGGTCCCGGCCACGCCGATCAAGCGATCTCCGGACCGCCCGCGGAGGACGGGACTCATCGGCCGGAACTTTTCTTCAACGGCCCGGACCAGCCGATCCAGGTCCTCGGCGGACGGAGGGTCGCCGGCGAGATAACGATCCGTCAGCTTGACGACCCCGATATCGAATGTCCTCATTTCCTGAACCCGCCCGGCCGTCACGACGATCCATTCCGTGCTGCCGCCGCCGATGTCCAACACCAGCAGATTCGAATCGTCCGGCTCCAGACCGTACCGCACGCCCAACAGCGTCCGGCGGGCCTCCTCCTCTCCGGAGATCACCTCGATTTCCAGCCCGGTCTCCTTTTTCACCCGGTCGAGAAACAACGGACGGTTGTCGGCCTCGCGAACCGCGCTGGTGGCCACGCCGACGATCCGGTCCACCGGATGATCCGAAATCGCCGCCCGGAACTCGGCGAGCGCCCGGAGCGTTCGGGACATGGCGGACGGAGACAAGCGGCCGCTGTCCACAATCCCTTCCCCCAAGCGGGTGATCCGGCGGTCTTCGAAGATCGGCCGGAGGCGGACCCGGCCCCCGACCGACCGAAGCTCGGCGATCAACAAGCGCAGGGTGTTGCTCCCGATGTCGATGCCGGCGACGACCATGTCACGATCGGGCGTCCCGTTCGCGGTCATCCCGGGTGAAGGCATCCCCTTCCGCGACCAGCGTCTCCCGTTCCGCGCGTTTCGCCTCGATTTCCTGAATCAGATGCAGCCCTTCTTTTTCTTTCAGGACGACCGGACGGCCGGCCTTCAATTGCGTCAAGCCGTGCTGACCCAGCGCCCGATACGCGTCGGCCAGCTGCCGTTCGACCGCCCGGAGCCGGTACCGATGCTTCAAACGGTCGGTTTCCTCCGATGACGCGACGGCCGCCGACCGAAACCCGTTTCGCACCCGCACGATGCCGTTATAGAGATCTTCTTTGACGCGCGACCACGGAAACATGGTTTGGTATCCTATCCAAAGTGCGGGCAAAGATCAAGTGCGGGGGCGGCCGTTCGTCTCCGAACGGATCGCGCGGCCTCAACTCACGGTGAACAGTTCCAACTTCCCCTTCCATTTTCTCGCCAGCGCGGCCTTCAACGCGGCGTCCTCGGGCCGGTTCAACAACGGATCGTCCGAAAGCAGCCTCCGGGCCTCTTCCCGCGCCTCTTCCAAGAGCTTCGCATCCCGCAGAATGTTCGCGACCCGCAACTCCGGAAGGCCGGACTGGCGCGTTCCGAAAAATTCCCCGGGACCCCGGATCGCCAAATCTTCCTCGGCGATCACGAACCCGTCCTGGCTCTGGACCATCGTGTCCAGCCTCCGTTTTCCCTCTTCCGAAACCGGCGCGGCGGCCAGCAGGACGCAATAGGACCGGTGACGGCCGCGGCCCACCCGGCCGCGAAGCTGATGGAGTTGTGAAAGCCCGAACCGCTCGGCATGCTCGATGACCATCACCGTCGCGTTCGGGACGTCGATCCCGACCTCGATCACGGTGGTCGCCACGAGGATCTGGATTTGACCCTTCTTGAACCCCTGCATGATCCTTTCCTTTTCGTCCATCGGCATCCGCCCGTGCAACAGACCGACCGTGAAGGAGGGGAACACCTCGCGCTGCAGATGGTCCGCCATTTTCACGGCCGCCTTGAGGTCCGTTTTCTCCGATTCCTCCACAATGGGATAAACCACGTAGGCCTGACGTCCCTCCGCCGCCTGCTCGGCCACGAGGGCGTAGGCCCGGTCGCGTTTTGATTCGTAATAGAGGCGGGTCTCGATCGGCGACCGGCCCTGCGGCAACTCATCGATCACCGAAAGATCCAGATCCCCGTGGACGGTCAGGGCCAGCGTCCGCGGGATCGGCGTGGCCGTCATGATGAGAACATCCGGGTGGTATCCCTTTTTCTGCAGAAGGGCCCGCTGCATCACGCCGAATTTGTGCTGCTCGTCCACGACGACCAGGCCCAGACGGCCGAAGCGCACGCCTCCCTGGATGACCGCGTGCGTTCCGACGACGAACGCCGGGGTGTCGGAGGCCGCGACCTTCAGATCTTTCGCCGCCGCCCGTTTGGACCGGCCGCCGGTCAGAAGAAGGCAGGGAAGATTGAGCGGCTTCAGCCATTGCCGGAGGGTCAGATAATGTTGCTCCGCGAGGATCTCGGTCGGGACCATGAGGACGGCCTGATGCCCGTTGTCGGCCGCGATCGTCATCGCGGCCAGGGCGACGACCGTTTTACCGCAGCCGACGTCCCCCTGAAGCAGACGGTTCATCGGATGCGGGCGGGCCATATCCCGCTTGATCTCCTCCAAGACGGCCGTCTGGGCCGCGGTGAGCCGGTACGGGAGCCCCGCGAGGAATTTTTTCAGATAAGGTCCGTCGGTTTGAAAAGCGGTTCCCTTGGGCTCCTCCGACGCCTCCCGCCGCTTCAGGCCGAGGCCGAGCTGAAGGAGAAAAAATTCATCAAACGCCAAGCGGCGGTGGGCTTCGCTCCGGCCTTGATTCAACAACTCCAGGGCGGCTCCCTCCGCCGGAAAATGGACCCGGCTCAGGGCTTCCGACAACGGACTCAACGAATGGGTTTGGAGAACGACCGACGGCAGAATTTCAGGGAGTTGCGGGGCATATTCATCCAGAATGGTTTTCATGAGCGAGCGGACCGGACGGCTCGTCAGGCCGCGCGTCTCGTGATAGATCGGCACGATCCGGCCGCTGTGCAGCCCCACCGTCGCGGCGTCCTGCCCGCCGGCAGGCGCGGCGGCGTCCAGGAATTCGTACACGGGGTTCTCGATCTCCAGGACGCGGCCTTGATAGCGGCTCATTTTCACCATCCCGCTGAGCATGAGGCGTTGCCCGTTCTTAAATCGTTTTTGCAAATAGGGCTGATTGAACCACTTGACGCGGATGGAGCCGCTCTCGTCCCCCAGAACCATTTCAAAGATCTGAAATCGGCGGCGGGACGTGATCGTGAGATGCGTCGCCTGAACCACGCCGCAGACGGTCTGGTCTTCCCCCGGAATCACCCGGGCGATCGGCTTGAGGCGGCTGCGGTCCTCGTAACGCCAGGGCAGGAAATAAAGGAAATCTTCCAGCGTCCGAATCCCCAGGCGGGCGAGCCATTCGGCCCGCTTGGGGCCCACTCCTTTCAGGTATTGGATCGGCCGGTCCCATAAAACCGTGTCGTGATGCGACCCGGGCCCACCGACGACCGGAACCGTGTCGGACGTCCAAGAGGCCGCCGGACGCCGGGCAAGGCGATCCAAAAGCTCCTGAGCTTTCCGCAAGCGGCTCTGCCGCGCCGGCTCGGGAAGTCGGTCGTAATCCGCGAAAAGATCCTTGAGTCGGACCAGGGACCGCGCGTCTTCTTCGGAAGGGTTCTGCGCGAGGGCCGCCTGAACCTGTTGCGTCACAAACGCGGCCAATCCCCGGACCTTCATGAGATGGGCGAAGTTTTTTTGAACGGCGTATCGGATGGGCTTCTGAAGACGGTCGAGGACGGCCTCCAGCGATTCACCTTTGCTGATCATAGACAAGAGGGCCGGGGTTCGGCAGGGGCGCATTACAACGCGTCACTGCATGGATGCGGAAAATACCTTGTCACACGCCGGGGATTATGGTAGCATAGCCGGATGGTTTCTGCAACGGGAACGAAAGAGAAACAAGGATAAAAATAAAATGACAAGGAGAACATCGTGGCGTACGTTTGTGCAATCTGCGGCAAAGGAAAGACGATCGGTTTTAAGGTCAGTCATGCCCATAATAAAACAAAGCATCCCTTCTACCCGAATCTCAAGTCCGTCAAGGCCCTCGTGGACAACACGACCCGACGGATCAAAGTCTGCACCCGTTGCATCCGTTCCGGTTGGGTGAAAAAAGCGGTCTGAGGTTCCGAATCCCTCGCGCGGATTCATGGTTCCGGAGCGACGATGATCCAGATCTTTGCCTTCTCAAAGCAAAACGGTCTCCGGAGAATACCGGAGGCCGAGTCCCTGCCCGGCCTGCTGAAGGACGACGCGGAATCGGTCTGGGTCGATCTGGAGTCGCCGACGGAGGAAGAGACCCTGATCCTGTCCTCCGTCTTTAATTTTCATCCCCTGGCCATCGAGGACTGCGTCGCCGAATCCCACCTTCCCAAACTGGACGACTTCGGCGACTACCTTTTTCTGGTGCTCCACGGAGCCCGGAGCGGCGATGTTCCCGGAACGTTCAAGGCGGTCGAGCTCAATTTCTTCCTGGGAAAACGATTTCTGGTCACCTACCATCAGCAATTGTCCCGCAGCATCATCCGCACGAAGGAGCGCTGTCTTAAGAATTCCCTCACCATGTCGCGGGGAATGGATTTTCTGCTCTACGAGATCCTGGACAGCGCGGTCGACAATTACTTTCCCATCCTGGACGACTTCGACGAGGTGTTGGACGAACTCGAGCGCGAGGTTACGGCCTCTCCCGGCAAGGAAACCCTGAACAGGATATTCACGCTGAAACGGGACGGGATGTCGCTCCGGCGGGTGACCAGTCCGCAGCGGGAGATTCTCAACCGCTTGAGCCGCGACCCGTTCTCGGTGGTCAACAAACGGACGGCCATCTATTTCCGAGATGTGTACGACCATCTCGTTCGGATCAACGACTTGGCCGAATCGTACAAAGACCTCACGACCGGCCTCCTGGAGGCGTACATTTCCATGGTGTCGAACCGCTTGAACGAGATCGTAAAAGTGCTCACGGCGCTCACCGTCGTCTTTATGCCGCTCACGGTCATCACCGGCATCTACGGCATGAACTTTAAGAACATGCCCGAATTGGAATGGCGCTACGGTTACCCCGCCACCATCGGGACCATGGTGGGCATTGTCGTCATGATGTTGTGGTTTTTCCGCAGAAAGAAGTGGATTTAGAATTGATATCGGAATCCCGCCGATAAACTGTAATCCGGACTGGCCGGGGTCAACCCCGTGCTCCAGGTCGCCGTCAGCGCCATGGCGGGGTCCAGATCGTACAGCAATCCGACCAGCGCCGACAGCGGGCCCGCCGAGGTCTTGGCCGAAAGCCGGGACTGAAATTTGGACGTCTTCGGGTACCGGTTCGTCTCGCCCGCCAGTTCGCCGAGCACGTGAACCCGATCGGCCGTCGTCAGGTAGTCGAAGGCCAAGCTGTAGGTGAGGATATCGTTCAAACTCGTGTTGGCCGGATTGCCGATGAAGACATATCCCAAATTCAGATCAACCGTCACGGGGAAGAATTCCTTCGAGGCGATCGCGCGGATTCCCACATCGGGCTCCCCGGTGCATTCCGGGGAAAGGGCCTTGTCCTTGTCGCAACTCGGAAACTTCACGGCCAATTGCCCGGCGATGGAGACCGGATTGGCTTCCCGTCCCTTGATGAATCGGACCTTGGCCTTCAGCGTCAAATCGCCCAGGCCGTCCTCATCCCCCGGGCCCTTCTGATTTCGGAAAATATAAGGAGCGTCCACCGCGAACTCGAGATTGTTGATCAGGCCGTAACTCAGTTCGGTCATGAGGGTATAGGTGGAGAGATCGCTGTTCCAGCGATCGTCCCGCAGACTGATATCCAACCTTGATTTGCCTCGGTCCACCGGGACGGCGGATTCCGTATCGAGATACGGCATCAGCGCAAGAACCGGACGGGATTGAAGGAGAACCAGCAACGTCAACAATCCGAGGGAAAAAACACGCGTGGCCATCTTGCCTCCTCCGAGGATCGGATCGACCCGGATAAAAACTGGCCGCATTCTAATAGGTGCGCGCGACATTGTCAAGGCGCCTCGGCGTCGATCGGGACGGGAACCGTCAGTATTTCCCTCGCCACTTGGCCAACAGCTCCCGCGCGCGTTCCTCTGCGGCCTGATCCTCGACCCGGAATTCCGGACGGGGCGTATCGTGAACCAGGTCCTCGGCCAGCTTCAGCGCCTCGGGCCGAGAGGCGTTGTTCAAATCCCAGAGCGCCTCGGCCAGGTACAGCCGGTTGGCGGAATTGCGAGGGCCGATCTGATTGGCCTTCCGCAAAAATCCGACGGCCTCCTTGGTGGAGGCCCAGCCGGTGAGGAAGGGAATATAGGGTGTCTGATGATAAAGACGGCCCAGGACGCGATACCCTCCTCCTTGCGCGTACGCGGGGTCCATCATGGTCACCGCGGTCGCCAACTCGCGAATTTTCCCGGCGGCGCCTTGTCGGACGGCCTGAAACTTTCCGTACGCCAAGGCCCACATTCCCCAGTCGGCCGACGACCAGAAAAAGCAGCCGATGACGTCGGGAGAATTTTCAAACACGGGGGCCAATTCGACCGGACCGGCTTTGTCGAAGGACTTGCCGGCGCGCCGTGAAGCCTCCTCCCGGATCAACTGAAGCGCCTTTTCCCCGATCGCCCGGCCCTCGCCGAAAATCTTCCGCTTCTCCCCGTTGTCTTCCGTTGCGTACTCCCCCTTGAAGAAGAAGGCCCGCATCAGCCGCCACCGCGCGGCCAGGGATTCCGGATCGGAATCCAGGGCTTCACGATACGCCGCGATCGCCCGATCGACCTCCTTGGAGTCCGCCGTCGAGCCCTTCGCGTCTTGGGCCCGAAGGTCCCAGTGCCGGTCCCCTTCCTCGATCAGGGACGAAGGGGGCGGCGCGGTTCCCTGGGAATAAGCCGGGGCGGATAAAAAAAACGAGGGGATAAGAAAGAAGATGAGGATCTTCATCGACCGTTCCCGACCATCGACCGCCTTATCTTAAGAAAAAGACGACTCTACCATATCATAGAATACAACCGGTGGATACAACGAGGGGCACGGCGTGCCGTGCCCCGCTGAATGGAACAAGAATTATGATAACTGGAGCGGGCGACGGGATTTGAACCCGCGACCAAGAGCTTGGGAAGCTCCTACGCTACCGCTGCGCTACGCCCGCACGCTCGCGATCATTATACACCATCCGGAAAGGCTGTCAAAGGCTTTTGTCACAGGCTCACGGAGACAAAGCGCTTCTTGCCGACCTTGATCTGGTAGGTTTGACCGCGGGCCAGCGTGTGATTCGGATCGGTGATCCGTTGTCCGTCAATATCAACGGCCCCTTGCCCGACCAGACGCCGTGCCTCGCTCTTGCTTTGGACCAATTTTGTTTCAACAAGCACGTGAACGACGTCTGTTTTGACGGAGTCCGAAAGAGCGACGGTGTCCGCAAGGTTTATAACCCTGTCACGTTGTCTGAACTTCTGTTCAAAATCACGTCGGGCTTGATGGGCGTCGTCCTTGGAATGGTATTGAGCCACCAACTCCCCGGCGAGCATCAGCTTCGCCTCCATCGGATGCATCGCGCGGATCGTCTCCAGGTCGTGGTCCGTCAACAGCTCGTAGTAGCGGAGCATGAGCCCGTCGCTGATCGACATGATCTTTCCGAACATCTCGGACGGCGGATCCTCCAGGGCGATGTAATTCCCGTAGCTCTTGCTCATCTTCCGGACCCCGTCGGTGCCTTCGAGCAGCGGCAAGGTCAGGACGACCTGCTCTTCCTGGCCGTAGCGCCGCTGGAGCGTCCTGCCCATCAGAAGGTTGAACTTCTGATCCGTCCCGCCGAGCTCGACGTCGGCCCGCAGCTCGACGGAGTCGTACCCTTGAAGGAGCGGGTAGTAGAACTCCAGAATGCTGATGTCCCGCCGCTCCTGAAATCTTTTGGTAAAATCGTCGCGTTCCAGCATCCGCGCGACGGTCACCTTGGACCCGAGACGCGCGAATTCGATGGAGCTCATCCGGCCCAGCCATTCGCTGTTGAAGCGGACGCGCGTCTTCTCCCGGTCCAGGATCTTGAACACCTGCCGCTCGTAGGTCTTGGCGTTCTCCCGGACATCGTTCTCCGTCAACGGTTTCCGCGCTTCCGTCATACCGGAGGGGTCTCCGATCATGCCGGTGAAGTCCCCGATCAGAAAGATCACGTCATGGCCCAGATCCTGGAACTGTTTCAGCTTGTGCAGCAGCACCGTGTGGCCCAGATGGAGATCGGGGGCGGTCGGATCGAAACCGGCCTTGACCCTCAACGGCCGCCGGAGCTTCAGTTTATCCGCCAGCTCTTTCTCCTGAATGACCTCGACGACCCCGCGGAGAAGAAGCTTCATCGGCGCCTCGGCCGGCTTCATGCCGACCCTTTCCGTCGGGGAAGATGGATCGCGGAACCGTGAACGTCCTCGGCCGCTTCCATCATCGCCTCCGGCAGCGTGGGGTGGGCGTGGATCATCTCGCCGATGTCCGACGCCTTGGCGCCCAGCCGCATCGCGATCGCCGCCTCATGGATCAGGTCCGACGCATGCGGGCCCATAATATGGACGCCCAGGATCCGGTCCGTCCCCTCTTCCGCAATCACCTTCACCAGGCCGACGATCTCATCCATCGTGTGCGCCCGCGCCAGCGCCCGAAACGGATACCGCCCGACGCGGACCTTCAGACCGAGCTCGGCGGCCTCCCATTCCTTGAGGCCGACCGTCCCGATCTCGGGCATTGTGAAAATCCCGGCCGGAACGACGGCGTAATTCATCGAATGGCGGTCGGAACGGGAGACGGCGTTGGCGGCGGCCACCTTCCCCTCCGCCGACGCCGCATGGGCCAGCATGATCCGTCCGACCGCGTCGCCGATGGCGAAGACCCCAGACGCCCGGGTTTCCATTCGATCGTCCACAACAATCTCGCCGCGCTTCCCCAGAACCACCCCGGCCTCTTCCAGACCCAACCCTTCCGTGTTCATCCTCCGTCCGATGGAAACGAGGATCCGCTCGACCGCGATCGTCCGTCCATCGCTCAGCGTCACGACGGCCTGCGCCGGCTCGATCACCGCCTTTTCCACGCGCACCTCCAGATGGAGAGTGATCCCGCGCTTGGTCATCTCCCGCCGGACGAGGGACGAGATTTCCTCGTCCTCGGTGGCCAGGGGCCGGTCTTTCATCTCCACCATCGTCACGGAAACGCCCAGCGCCCGGTACAAGAACGCGAACTCGCATCCCTCGACGCCGGCGCCGACGATGAGGAGGCTCCCGGGAAGGACGCGCGGTTCCAGGGCCTCCTCGCTGGTCATCACCCGTTCGCCGTCGAACGGAAAAACCGGGGGCTTGATCGGTTTGGAGCCGGTTGCGAGAATCACGCCGTCCGCTTCCAGGCGCCGGACCGCCCCGCCGGCCTCGGCCACTTCGACCGCGCGCGGACCGCTCATTCGGCCGCGGCCTTTGATCAGGGCCACGTCCCAGCTCTTCAACAACGAATGAATCCCGCGGACCTGCGTCTGCACGATCCGCTGTTTGCGTTCCAACATCCGGGTGACGTCGTAGTCCGGTTCGCGGACCACGCGCACGCCGAATTCGTCGGCGCGCTTGAGCAGGTCCAGGACCTCGGCGTTGAAGATCAGGGCCTTGCTGGGAATGCAGCCCTTGTTGAGACAGGTCCCGCCGACCTCCTGCTCTTCGACCAGACTCACCTGAGCGCCGAGCTGGGCCGCGCGGACGGCGGCGACGTAGCCGCCCGGACCCGCGCCGATCACCACGATCCGTGGACGGGCTTCCATCGCGCGTCAGTCCGCCTTTTCCTTTAGATACGCGCCGTACTGTCGGGCGTCCATGAGTCGCTTCACCTCCGACGGATCCGACATCCGGATCTTCACGATCCACCCCTTCCCGTAGGGATCCTGATTCACCAGTTCCGGTTTCTCTTTCAGGTCCTCGTTCACCGCCAGGATCTTTCCGCTGACGGGGGTGTAAATCGCCGACGTGGTCTTGGTCGATTCCACTTCGCCGATTTCCTCGCCGGAACGAACCTCGGCGCCGATCTTCGGGAGCTCCAGATACACGACGTCGCCCAGCGCGTCCTGGGCAAAATGGGTGATGCCCAGCTCCGCCGTTTGATTGTCCTCTCGGATCCATTCATGCTCGGTGTGATAACGCAATCCTTCCGGTATCATGTGTCCTCCGTTGTATGTGGGGGCCCTCGAACCCCTGTCGCCCGTGTGGAATCTGCCCAGCGAGCACGCGAGGAGAGGGGGAGGCTCCATCCGGCTTCGCCGGCTTGCACTCGGCGGTTTGCAGCCGATGTGTGAAGGGGGCGACGCGAGCCCCTATAAAATTGATCGACCAAATACTAAATTAGTGACGCCGCCTTGTCAAGGGAGTCTTCGGCGCCTCCGCGGCTTCGGTCAACAGGAGTCCCGCCCCCTGAAAATCGCCGGAATGCGAGACGGCCCACTGCGCTTGCGTCATCGGGACCAGGGCGATTACCCGTTTGGGGTCGCCGATCAAGTCCACCGCCCGATCCAGAACGACCAACGGATTGTCCGGTCCGGAGTCCGCCGAGACGGCGATCCCGAAATAATCGAAGCCGCGCAGTTTTTCCTCCAGAAGATCGATGCCCGAGCGGGCCAAGGCCACGTTCGGCTGCGTGACGGCGGAAGCCGGAACGACGCGGACCCACTCCACGGAGGGATACCGATTTCGAACCGCCTTGATGATTTCGGCCATGTGGCTCAACACCTGGCGGTTTTTCCAGCCGGTCCATTGCCAAAACAGCGGCGTCCAGGCCGATTCCGGCGCGGGGGCTTTCCGGCCCGGCGGGTCGGAGGCCGCGATCAGGCGATCGGGCCGCAGGACTTCGCCGAAATCCAGCAGAAAAGCGGCCCGGGCCGTCGGACTGAAACCCTCCCAGGGACCGATCAACGGATCTTCGTCGATCAGAAAACCGTCCGGGCCCGCCGCCGCGAGATCGAGGTAGAACCGTTCCAGGCGCCCCAGCGTTTCCGGGTTGAAGAAATCCAGGGCATCCGTCGGCTCCAGTCGTTTTCGAACCGGGTCATAGCGGGTATCGCGTTCCGCTCCCGGAGCTTTGAACCAGGGAAGATTCCGTATCGGAATGCGAATCCAAACCCTGTCGCCGCGCCGGTGGACCGACCGCACCGCGTCCCCCGTCGCTTCGCGGATCACCGAGGCCTGGTCCGTCTTGAAATATACCCCGCCGGGGCCGTAACCCTGAAGAACAACCACGCGGGTCCCTTCGGCCGGGACATCCTGCAGGGCCCGGTCCAATCGGCCGACCGCGGCCTGCGGATCCCCGGAAAGGACGACGCCCACATACCGTCGGAAGAATCGTTCTCCTTTTTGCTGACGGAGCATGCCTTTCAGGAAATCGATGCGCAGTTCGGCTTCGTAACGGTGAGCGGAGTTGGGAAAATTCGCGGTGAAGGACAGGTACTCGGCCAACGCGCGGCCGAATTCGTTGGACGATTCATAGGTCTTCCCGATCATCCATTGCGCCTCCTCCAGAAGGGGGGAACCGGGAAAACGGAGGATCACGGATTGAAAAAGTTTCAGGGCCTTCGTGTAGTCCCGCTCCTCGTAGGCCTTCATGCCTTCATCCAAGGCCTCCAGTTGAACCGACGGAATGGGAACGGTGGCTACGGCCGCCGGCCGCGGCGTCACGCAGCCCGCGACGGCCAGACAGACCCAAAAAGCGAGGCCCATCCGAACGAGGTTCCTTGTCGTCAAAATTTTCTTCACCGGTCAGGTATTTTTTGCAACCAGGTTGGCCAGCTCCACCGCCGAGCGGGCCGATTCCAGGGCGGCGGCGGGGCGGCGGCCCCGGTCCGGAATCAGATAGAGATTTTTGAGAGAGGTCAGGTAGTAGCAACCCCCGTCCCGCGTAACCCGCCGGGTGGTCCTGATTTGCTCCGCCAGCTTGACGGGAATCCGGGTCGCGGCCTCCGTTTCCCCGAGGTCGTCTCCCAAAAAGGTCAGGACACCGTCGGAGAACGGCATCAGCCAGGTCAAATGGGCCGTAACCGATTGAACGAGAGTCTCCCGAATTTCATGCCTCGGCCGGTCCGTCTCCGGAAGATACCCGATGACCTGGAGGGCCCGCTGGCCCTTGGGCGCGGCCCATTCTTCCTGCGTCGAATTCATTTGAAGGTACAGAAAATTGTCGGAGAGGGACGGCCGCTGGTACGATCGCAGGAGGAGAAGATGCTCCTTCATGGGGGACGGGACGGCCTGGCCGGCGACGCCGAAGTAAAGGGTAAAGGCCCGTTGAAAGGCGGACGGCTCGGAAACCGAGGGCCAGGGAAGGTTGAGGATCACGGAGGTTCCATGCACGGTCTCGCCGTCGACGGTCCGGACGCCGTCCGGCGATCGGTGGCGGAGGACGATTTCGGCGGCCTGCTGACGATAGACGACCTCGCCGTGGTGCTCCTGGATCACCTTGACCAGCAGCTCGGATAGGCGGGGGATTCCGCCGCTGATCGTGACCATGTCGCGCTGGAGAAGACCGAGCAGATGGACCAGATCCAGTCCGCTCGCCTCCTCCATCGACCGTCCGTTAAAAATCAGGAGGAGCAGCTCCAGCCCGCGTTGAAGGTCCGGCCCCAGCCGATGGGGCCGGAGAAAATCATCCGCGCGCTGGCGGCGAAGGGCTCCGACCATGGAGGAATACCGCATCCGTTCCCGGACGTTGTGGATCCAGTCCCGCGCGGTCGCCGGATGGGCTCGTTGGGCCTGGTGCATCCTCGGACGAATGATCTCCTCGCACCGCTCCACCTCGGACCAGAACGCCTTGAGTTCCTGGGCCTGGTCCGGGAATTCCCTCCGGAGTTCCTCGGCCCATTCTCCCGGGTCCGTGAAGCAATCCAGGCGGTGATCCGGCAGGACCATCTGGAGCGGCGGCTGGGTCTTGCGGAACAGGACGCTCTCTCGCTTGAGCAAGGACAGCGACAGGCCCATCTCGGTAAAAAGACGGTCGTAGAGTCCATCCCGCTCAAATCCCAAAAAAAGGGTCGGTCCGTTGATAAAGGTGTAACCGGCCTTGGTGAGTCGAAAAGAGGCCCCCCCGGCCGTCGGAGCTTCTTCCAGCACGAGGACCTGCTTGCCCCGTTTCGCCAATAAAGCGGCGCAGAGCAGTCCCTCCAGGCCAGCGCCTATGACGATCGCGTCGTACCGTCTGGAGTTGTTCAGCATGACCCTTTAGACCGTGGATTCATTCATCACTTTTTTAGCGCGGCCTCTCATTGACACCGCCGGGAAGGATCAACCCGGCGAGCAAAGCGAGCGAGAGGGGGATGCGGATCGGATGCAAGACGCGGGATGATGGATGCCGGTGAAGAATCGCTTCATCACCCGCATCCTTCATCCAGTATCCAGTCCCCGTAGTCCGGGGTTGACGCGAGCCCCTATGATTGCAGTTCAAGGCCGCTGAAAAAGTACCCGATCTCAAATTGGGCCGATTCCCGGGAATCCGATCCGTGAACCGCATTGTGCTCGATGTCCGCGCCGAAGTCCCGGCGGATCGTCCCCTGGGCGGCCTCTTTCGGATTGGTCGCTCCCATGAGATCGCGGTGGCGTTTAATCACGTCCTCCCCTTCCAGCACCAAGACCACCATCGGCCCCCCCGCCATGAAGCTCGCCAGGCTTTCGAAAAAAGGGCGCTGTCGGTGGACGTGATAGAACCCTTCCGCCTGGGACTTCGTGATGCGCGTCTTTTTCATCGCCACGATTTTGAATCCCTGATGCTCGTACCGCTTGATGATTTCCCCGATCAGTTGACGCGAAACCGCATCCGGTTTGATTATCGCCAATGTCCGTTCCACCACGCCGCCGCTCCTCTTCGTCATCGGATTTTTTTTGAAGACCGAAAAACGATCTATTGTAATAAAATAACCCCGGAATTGCAACGGGTATTCCGGGCGGACTCGGAGTCAATCGTCCCGCCCAAAGAGGCGGGGCGCATCGACTGCAGAGGCGGCAGTTGATTTGCGCCGGGCGCTGTGTTAATTTTAAAACATGAAACGGACCGTCGTGAAGAAAATCCGGGATTACCGCGAGGTGGTTCAGGCCGTCGACCGCGCGGCCCGTGAAATCCCGTCGCTCCGGGCGGTCGAGATGGGCGCGGTGCCGGCGGCACCGAAGCCGTACCCTTTTTATCATCTCACGCTGAAAGGCGCAAAAACCGGAAATCCCAAACCGCGGCCGGTCTACATCGGAGGCGGAATTCACGGGGACGAGCCGGGAGGCGTCTGGGCCGTTCTGGAATTTCTAAAACGCTACCCGGCGCTTCCGGACTTGTATCAGCGATTCGAGTTTACCATCCTGCCGTGCACGAATCCGTTCGGGTATGAACACAACACCCGGGCCAACGCCGCGGGAATCGATTTGAACCGTCAATTCAAGCATCCTTCCCCGCCGACGGAGGTTCAAAATGTCAAGCAGGCGGTCGGCGACCGACCGTTTCTCCTCGCCATGGAGTTTCACGAAGACGTCGATACCCCGGGATTCTACCTCTACGAACTGACGAGGGATGGAGAGCCCTCCTGGGGCCGGGAGATGATCGCGCGGATCGGCGCGAAATATCCGATCAACCGGAATGAAGAGATCGAGGGGATGCCGGCCGTCGAGGGCCTGATCCACCGCGAAAGCGCGGACGACGACTTCCGGAATATGATCGAGCAGCGTCCGGACTGGCCTCAGGCCTTCTACCATTACGCCAACGGCAGCCGTCACGGCTTCACCACCGAGACGCCGGTCCATCTGACCCGGGAGGAGCGCGCCGAAATCCATCTCACCGCCCTCGACGCGGCCCTCCGGAAATTATGGGAATCCTGAAAGCGGCCTCTCCTGTGAAGCTGCTGGTCGGAATGATCGCCGGACGGCCGACGATCTTTGAAGAAGTCCGGCCGTTTCTCACCGCCCGTTTCGGCCCGATCGATCTTGAAAGCCCCGTCTATCCCTGGAACCACACGACTTACTATGAAAAAGAGCTCGGGCCGGATCTGAAACGCCGGTTCTTTTTCTTCAAACGGACGGTCCCGCAGGATTCGCTGCCTGAAATCAAACGATTTACAAACGCGCTGGAAGAACGGTGGCTCCGGGAAACGGACGAAGGAAACCGCCGACAGATCAATCTTGATCCGGGATACATCGCCCCGTCGAAGATCGTGCTGGCGACAACCAAGGACTACTCGCACCGGATCTACCTTCGGGACGGAATCTACGCCGAGGTCACGCTCATCTATCAGGGAAAGAGTTTCGTTCCGCTCCCCCACACGTATCCCGATTTCCGTTCCGAGGAATACATCGCGCTCTTCAACCGGGCCCGGGCGTCGATCTGATTCGCCGGCCGCTTTCCCCCGGAGCCCAAAAATTGTATACTGATGGCCATGGAACCTGCCAACCAACCGCCGACCCGGAACGAACGGTGGAAATCCGAAAAAACGGGATTGCGCCGACCCGGAACCTCCGCGCCGACCGCCCAGCGCGTCGTTCTCTGGGCTTCCGCACTGATCGTTCTCGGGTTGACCGTCTTGATCATCGTGAATTTGTCCCGGCCGCCCCGCGCTCCCTCGTCCCCGGGTTCCCCGGAGCCCGTTGAACTGATGACGACGGACTGGGTGAAGGGACCGGCCGGCGCGAAGACGGTCTTGATCGAGTACAGCGATTTCCAATGTCCCGCCTGCGGGAGCTATCATCCGATCCTCCGGAAGCTTCTCGCCGAATTCGGCGACCGGATGCGGTTCGCCTATCGTCACTTCCCGCTGAAACAACACCCGAATGCCGAACCGGCCGCGCGGGCGGCGGAAGCGGCCGGAAGGCAGGGAAAGTTCTGGGAGATGCACGACCTGCTTTTCGAGGGCCAGTCGACCTGGTCGGACTTGGCCGACGCGGAAGGAATCTTCGACGGTTACGCCCGTCGACTGGGCCTCGACCTGGCGCGGTTCCACGCGGACTTGAATTCGGCCGAGCTTCGGAAGACGATCGAAGAAGACCGACGAAGCGGATCCCGGCTGAACCTGCCGGGCACTCCAAGCTTCTTCCTCAACGGAACGTTGATCTTAAATCCCGAGGGCTATGATGAATTCCGCAAAATTCTTCAGCAGTCCGTCCGGCAAGACCCCTAGCCGGGTTCCCGCCGCGTTCCTGATCCTCAGCTTGATCGGTTTTGCGGACGCGACCTTTCTGACCGTAAAACACTATGCCGGAGGACCGCTGAACTGCTCCATCTTTGAAGGCTGCGAAAAGGTCACGACCGGTCCCTACGCGAGCCTCGTCGGCATCCCGCTGTCCCTTCTGGGCGCGGCGTACTATCTTGCGATCTTTCTGCTCACGATCGCCTATCTGGACACACGACGGGGCGGCATTTTGTATTTTACGGCCGGCATGACCTTCGTCGGGTTCGCGGCATCGGCCTGGTTCGTCTATCTTCAGCTCTTTGTCATCCGCGCCGTCTGCCCGTATTGCATGGTGTCGGCCCTGACCTCGACGGTCCTGTTTATTCTGGGGGGGATCGCGCTTCGATCGCGGACGCCCTCCGAAGGCGGTTGACTCCCGGCGGTTGCTTATGCCAAGTTAGAAGAAACAAAACGCGGAGCCTCCGACAAGAGGACGGACGACATGCGGATCACAAAGCACAAAATCGTGACAATCGATTACACCCTGACCAACGGGAAGGGATCGGTTCTGAACAGCTCCATCGGGGGCGAGCCGTTCACCTACATTCAAGGCATCGGGAGCATCCTCCCCGACCTCGAAGGCGCGCTGGAGGGGAAAAACCCCGGCGACCGGTTCACCGTCCGGATCCCCCCCGAAAAGGGCTACGGGCCGAGAAATGAATCGTTGACGCGGGTCGTCTCAAAAGACCGATTCAAGGGCGTCGAGGAACTCCGCGCCGGCATGCAGTTCGAAGCCCGGACGGAGGACGGGAAACACATGCTGACGATCGTCGGGATCGACGGGAACGACGTGACGATCGACGCCAATCATCCGCTCGCCGGGGAAACCCTGAACTTCGACGTCACGGTCCGCGACGTCCGCGAGGCCACAAACGAGGAGCTCACCCACGGCCACCCCCATGGTCCGGACACGGACCATTAAGGTCCGCTCGAATGCCGGATGATCTGAAACGGGTCCTGGCCTACCATCAAGCCGGCAAACACCGGCTGGACCGGTACGCCCCGGGACCGCACAACCTTGATTGGGGAACGCAGCCCGATCCTTTTCGCCGATATACCGGCGCGCCGTTGATCCGACTGGAGCACGTCCCGCCCGAAGACCTCCCGTTGTACGAGCCCTCCTTTATGGAAGGCCGGCTTCCGGTCCAACCGCTCGATCGGATGAGCGTGTCTCAACTCTTCTATGACAGTCTGGCGATCTCGGCCTGGAAAAAGGCCGGCGACGTGAGCTGGGCGCTCCGCGTCAATCCGTCCAGCGGCAATCTCCATCCCACCGAAGGCTACCTGATCTGCGGTCCGATTTCCGGGCTGTGTGACCGCCCGATGGTCTGTCACTATGCCCCGAAGATCCATGCCCTGGAGCGGCGCGTCGAGTTTTCCCTGGAAAGCTGGAAGGGCCTCACGGCTCGGCTTCCGGAGGATGCGATTCTGGTGGGATTGACCTCGATTCATTGGCGCGAGGCCTGGAAATACGGAGAGCGTGCGTTCCGCTACTGCCAGCACGATGCGGGCCATGCGATCGCCGCTATCAGTCTGGCCGCGGCCGGTCTCGGATGGAAAGCGACGCTGCTGGACGAACTTTCAACCGATTCCCTCGCCGACCTGCTGGGCGTCTTCGATCCTCAAGGCGTCGAGGCGGAGCAGCCCGAATGCCTCCTGGCCGTCTCACCGCAGGGAAAGAGCGGGATCGAGCCGGCGCTTCCTTTAGAGGTGACTGAAAACTTCAAGAGATTTCACTGGCAAGGCCGCCCCAACCGGCTCAGCCCCGGCCATGTTGAGTGGCCGATGATCGAGGAGACGGCGGCCGCGACGCGGAAACCCGTAACCCGTCGCATCGACGGAACGGTCGTGGCGACGGGCGGACTCCCGGAGGGCGAACCGGCGCCGATCTCCTTTCGAAAGATGATCCATCAACGCCGGAGTTGTCTGGCCTTAAACGGGCGGACCGGAATCACGCGGGATGCGCTCTATCACATCCTGATGAAGACCCTTCCGGCGCCCGGACGATTTCCATTCAACACGATCCCGTGGCCGCCCCGCATCCACCTCGCCCTCTTCCTTCACCGCGTGCAGAACCTCGACCCCGGCATCTATTTTCTGGTCCGGGATCCGTCCCGGATGAAGTTGTTATCGTCGGCCATGAAGAAGGAGTTCGCCTGGGAAAAACCCGAAGGCTGCCCGCCGGCCCTTGAGTTCCATCGTCTTTTAACCGGCGACACGAGAGAAATCTCGCAGCAGATCGCCTGCCATCAGGAGATCGCGTCGGACGGCTGCTTCAGCCTCGGCATGATCGCGGATTTCGAAAAGCCGTTGAATGAGTACGGCGCTTGGTTTTATCCGAGACTGTTTTGGGAATCCGGACTGGTCGGCCAGGTGCTCTATCTCGAAGCCGAGTCCCTGGGCCTGCGGGGCACCGGCATCGGCTGTTTCTTCGACGATCCGATGCATTCGTTCCTGGGACTGGAGGGATTTAAATATCAGGACCTGTATCACTTCACGATGGGAGGACACGTCGAAGACCCGCGGCTCACCACCCTTCCGGCCTACCCGTCCACTTCAGGGAATCCGGAATAATCGAACCGGAGCCGATTAGACCCGCCGTGATCAGTAAAGATGCCGTCCGCCGTCCACGCGGATGCATTCGCCCGTGACGAAGTCGGTCTCGATCAAAAAGAGAACCGCCTTCGCGATCTCTTCCGGCCCTCCCCACCGTCCCAGCGGCGTGGCCCGTTGGACCGCGCGGTTCTCCTTGGCCGACAGATCCGGCGGCGGCAGGATCGGCCCCGGCGCGATCGCGTTCACCAGAATCTCCGGCGCAAGTTCCAGGGCCAGCGCCTGGGTCAGACCGACGACGCCCGACTTCGAAACGTAATACGGGAGATACTCTTTATACCGAGGCCGCCCGCTGGCCGCGACCCAATCCGAGAAATGGATGATGCGCCCCTCTCCCCGCCGCCTCATCCACGGCGCGCACCGCAGTGAAAGGAGGTAGGCGCTTTCCAGATTCGCCGCCATGTTTTTTTTCCAGACGCCGGCGTCGAGCGACGCGAGGGACGTCTTTTCGTAGATCGAGGCCAGGTTGACCAGAATATCCAATCCTCCGAAGACCGAGGCCGCTCTCTCGACCGCATGGACGAGGTCGGCCGGCTTTGTCAGATCGGCGCGCAGCGCCAGCCCCCGGACGCCCAGGGCCCGCGTTTCCTCTACCGTCTCTTCGGCGCTGGTCTTCGAGGTCCGGTACGTCATGGCCACATTCGCGCCGTGACGGGCCAGGACCGCGGCGACGACCTGACCGATCCTCGCGCCTCCCGTGATCAATGCCGCTTTGCCGTTCAATTCCACGGACGCCCTCCCCGGGCGACCCAACCGGGCCCGCTTGCATGAAGATTCCGCCACAATACCCAACCGGTCCCCGCGTGTCAAGCAGCCCAAGGCCGACAGGCGAGCGGCATCCCCGCCTTAAAAGACGAACGCCCCCGCACGCGACATATCCGCGGGACGGAGCGTGATCATAAAGTTGTACATACTCCGATCGGGAAGACGCTCATAAGAAATCGCGAGGCCCAGACATTGGCCGATGTATTTCAAACCGTAATCGCTTTCTGTGATGGCCCGGTCCTGGATGTCGTAGTATTCCTTGGCGGACAGGATTACTTTGCCGGGCAACTCGATCTGGGTCTCCGCCGTTAGAAAACGGATCAGAGGGGCCGGAAGGTCGTACCAAAAGTCCGGATTTACCGGTCCGAGGGGATTGAAGGGATCCCCGCGCGGGGTCAACGCCCCGTCGCGGGTGTAGCGCTGCCCGACCTTGATCGTCCAGGGACGCGAAACTTGAAGCTGAAGATCGGTGTCGAACGAAACCGTTTTGTGCCGGTAGAGATCGTAGAAGGTGTCCATGTCCACGCTCGTTCCGGTCCACGGCCGGAAAATGGACTCCGATCGGACGTTGGACAACGGACGCGACGGGCCGGGGTCCGCGATCAGACGCCGGGCGTGGATATCATAGGTCTGCGTGAGCTTCCAGAAGATCCATTCCCAGGAGGACGGCTTTTCAGGATGGGTATGGTCCTCCGAGGCCAGCCGGTTCGTCAACGAATACGTCACATCGTTCTTTCGGGGCAGTTGATCGATATCGTCGAAATGGGGCAGCCGGGTTTGATCCACGAAGGGAACGTATTCATAGACCACGGACGGCTCGATGGAATGAACGAACTGACGGGGACCGGAGGATTCGAACATTTTATAGACCCGGGTGTTGGCTCCCATGTCCAGGACCTCGACGCCTCTCACCGTCGGCGAATCGGACTCCAGGTCGCGGCTGTACCAGGTTTCCCGGAAACCGGCGCGCGGGGTCAGGACGAGGCCGTCGAGATTGATGCGCGTCCATACACGCGGAAAAAGGTCGAGGCGCTGGGCGCGGATCAATCCGGCCGCTTCGTCTTCCCGCGCCCGCCAGAAGTTGTCGGCCGTCGCGTCCAATCCCACATAAAAGGGCGAATCGCCCAGCCGGTATTCCCGAAGCGTATAACCCAGCTCGGGAAGCTCCTGCAGCGTGGTGTCGCTGGCCGTCACCAGGTCCCGCGTCATCCGGGCCAGCAGGTAGAGCTCTTGGTTGTCCCAGCGCCGGAAGATGACGAAGGTCGATTCCATGCTCTGCTGGACCCGGTCCGCCGTCGTGGCGCTGAGGTCCCGCAGCTGGTTGATGTCGCTGATCATGTGAACGTCCAGCCGGGCCTGGAAATCGGTCGAGAAGCGCTGGACGTGTTGAAAGTCCGTCTCGGTCCGTTTGCTTTCGGTGATATGGTCGTCGAAGATGCTGTAGTGCAGCTCCCCTTCGGACTCCCGGCTGAGCTTGTAGCGGTATTCGAGGCCCAACCCGGTCCCCCGGATGCTTCGGAAATCCACCGAAAGGGTCATGTCCTGGCTGGGACTGATGGCCCAGTAGAAGGCCTGATTCACCCCCAATCCGTCCGTGCTGTTGTAGCCGAACCGGGTCGGCAGGAAACCGCTTTGGCGATCCGTGCCGACCGGAAAAGACAGATAAGGCGTGTACAGGACCGGGACGTCTTTGATATAGAGGATCACATTATGGGCCACCAGGTATTGGCCCGTATCCACGCGGGCGGCATTCCCGCGGAATCGCCAGAGCGGAGCTTCCCCGTCCTGCGTGTCGCACGAGGTGAGGGACCAGGCCTTCAATTCATAATGGCCCTCCCCCACCTTGTCCATGGTGACCGCGTTGATATGATAATTATCCTTTTTGACGAAGAGCTGCCCCGGCACGGCCGTGCCGTTTTTGCTGTTGAGATTGTAATCGAGCCGGTCCCCGGAAACGACGTTGTCGCCGTCGCGCAAAACCGCATGACCGGTGGCCTTGACCTGCCCGCTTCCATGGTCTAGGGTGACATGATCGGCCGTCAGATGGGTGGTCCCTTGAACCACATTGACGGAGCCGTCCGCGATATACAGATCCGAGTCCTTGAGGTACTGGACCTGATCGGCCGTGATCTCGATCGGCTGATCGCTTTTTTTCGAAGCGTCCCTGGACGAGGGGACCAATTGGGCGATTCCCGACCATGACGGCGGGGATACGAAGAGGACCAACGACAAGGCGGACACCGCGCCGATTGCTCGAACCCACCGCGGGCCGCCCGTCATTTCAAAGGCCCCGAACCGGTTTTCGGACGGATCGCGCCATGGCGGAGCCGCCGCGGCACGCCCCCTTCGGGGACTTCCGGCACGATATATCCTGGATGTGGATTCCAAGCCCCCGGCCCCAACACGCTACCCCCTCAAAGCGGTCGGTTGCGGCAATCCCTTCAGATACGATCGCGCCTCGCCCATCGTGAAGAGGGATCCGGCCACGCAGATCAAATCGCCGGCGGCCGCCACGGACTGCGCGTATCGTACGGCCTCTTCAACGGGCTCCCGCACGGTCGAACGGACCGCAAAGGAATCCACACGTCGCTTCAAATCGGCCGTCGTTTCCGCCCGGTCATACCCGGGCCGGGTCAGGACCACCTCATCCGCCAGCGGGACCAGTTCGGCCAGGATGCGGTCGATATCCTTGTCGCGCAGAATTCCCAGGACCAGAATCAGCCGGGCGGGCCGCGCCGGGCGGGACTCTTCCAAAAATGTCCGAAGGACCCGGGCACCGGCGGGATTGTGCGCTCCGTCCAAAAGCACGGCCGCGCCGGCCGGACTTGGACGAATCATTTCCATTCGCCCCTCCCACCGAACGGTCGAGAGCCCGCGGCGAACGGCGGCTTCGCCGATCGGAACGCCGTGGGTTTCCAGCAATTCCAGGGCGGCCAGGGCGCAGGCGGCGTTGGACAGTTGATGCCTTCCCAGGAGCGCAAAGTTCAGATCGGCATACGACCCGCGAAGGCCCCGATACCGAAACCGCTGCGGCGACGGTCCTTCCACGCGGATCTCGGCGCCCACCCGGTACAACGGCGCCCCCTGCTCGCGGCAGACGGTGCGGACCACCTCCAACGCCTCCGGACCATCCGTCGCGGTCACCACCGGAACGCCGGGTTTGACGATCCCGGCTTTTTCGAACGCGATCTGTTCCAGCGTATTCCCCAAATAGGCCTGGTGATCAAAATCGACGTTCGTGATCACCGAGACCAGCGGCGTCAGCACATTCGTGGCGTCGTAGCGCCCGCCCATCCCGACTTCCGCCACCACCCAATCCACCGAGAGGTCCGCAAAATGAAGAAACGCCATCGCCGTCGTGAACTCGAAGAAGGTGACCGGAAGCTCCCCCGCGGCGGCGCGAACGCGCTCCGTCAACCGGGCGACCTGCTCGGGAGAGACCGGAGTCCCGTCGACGCGGATCCGCTCGGTGAAATCGATCAGGTGGGGCGACGTGTAGAGGCCCGTGCGGCGACCGGCGGCCTGAAGGACCATCGCGATCGCGGCCGCGGTCGAACCCTTGCCGTTGGTCCCGGCGACGTGAACGGATCGGAAACGGGTATGGGGTTCTCCCAGCGCGGCCATCAGACGGCGAATGTTGTCCAAGCCCAGCTTGATGCCGTGCCATTTCAGGTTGTAGAGATAGTCGATCGCTCTTGTGTAGGATGGGGTCATGGTCTGTCGTCGGACCGGGCGCGGGCGTCACGCGCTGAAAAATGTCAGAAGCTTGGCCAGGGTCTGTTTCAGCTTTTTTCGTTCCAGGATCAGATCGATCATCCCGTGATCCAGCAGAAACTCGGATCGCTGAAAGCCTTCGGGCAGCTGCTGTTTGATCGTCTGTTCGATCACGCGGGCGCCGGCAAATCCGATCAGGGCCTTGGGCTCCGCGATCACGATGTCGCCCAGCATCGCGAAGCTGGCCGTGACGCCGCCGAAGGTCGGGTCGGCCAGAATCGAAAAAAAAGGGATCCTCGCTTCCGCCAGCCGGGCCATCGCGGCGGAGGTTTTGGCCATCTGCATCAGCGAGAGAATGCCTTCCTGCATCCGCGCGCCGCCGGAAGAGCTCACGAGGATCAGGGGCCAGCGCCGGTCGACCGCTTTTTCGGCGGCGCGCAGAATTTTTTCACCCACGACGGAGCCCATGCTGCCGCCCATGAAGGAAAAGTTGAACACTCCCAGAACAACCGGAAGATGATTGATCGTTCCCTCGCCGATCACCATCGCCTCCCGTTGATGGGTCTTGTCCTGGGCCGTCTTGAGCCGGTCCCGGTACCGCACCGAGTCTTTGAAATTCAGGGGGTCCATCGGCGAAAGGCCGGCGTCCCATTCCTTGAAGCTCCCCTCGTCCAGCATCAGGGTGATCCGTTCGCCGATCGAGATGGGAAAATGATAATTGCATTTGGGACAGACCCTGGCGTTTTTCTCGATCTCCTTCCGGTAGACGACCTCTTTGCAGCTGTCGCACTTGAGCCAAAGCCCCTCCGGGATCTTAAGCCGCTTTCCCTCGCCCGACTTGTCTTTTTTGAACCAGGCCATCGTGGCTCCGTCTAGACTCCAAAAATATCCCCGTCCTTCAACAAGCGGACGTTGGGAATGCGGAGCGCGTTGATCTCCGCCGTCGGCGGGCCGAGGTATTGGGGCTTCATGTGATAGACGTACAACGGGATGTCCGGTTTTCCGATCTTGGCGAATTCCCGCGCGAGGAGGCGGGGCGTCAGATGCCCGCTTAAGATCGCCAGATCATGGAGTTCGTCCGGAAACGAGGTCTCGATCAGGACCGCCTTGAGATCGGCCGTCGAGGCCGCCACTTCCCAGATCCGCGTGGTTTCATGGGTATCGCCGCCGTAGAGCATCGCCCCGTTCTTATCCTGAAGGATGAAGCCGACGGTGGGAACACTATGGTTTACGCGCACCGCAATCACCTGCAACTCGCCGACCCTCCGGCGATCCTCCTCCCGAAGTCCGGACAATCGAAAGACGGGCCGATCGCGGCTCGGACGTTTGATAAAGTCCGGCCAGACCGTCTCGTTTAAAAAACGATCGTGGAGACCGGCCAGGATCTCGTCCAGGCTATGAATATGCGACAGGAGCTGCCGGATCTCCGTCCATTCATCGATGCCCGGGGAGATCGGGAACGTGCCGGCATCGATGACGACGGATCGGTTCACCCGAAATTCGGAGTTATGATAGGTCACGGCCCGCCCTTCGGCGTCGTTCGTCGCCAATTCCGCCCCGTAACAGCCCAGCGTCGTGATCTTCATTCCGCGGTTCTTCCTTGAAGTCCAAAACCCTAAGAAAACCGTGTCAGAATACCATATTCCGGATGGACGATCAAGAAAGGGCCCGGTCGGGAAAGGCTCTCCCCGCTCACCCATTCCCGGGAGGAGAAGGCTTGACGACGGCTTCGGAGGGCGAGAACCGCCAACGGACGCCGAAGGAAAAATTCAAGCCGCCCACATCCAGCGCGTCGTCGAATGCATCGGCGCTTTTCACCCTGGCCAGGGCGTACCGGCCTTCGGTGAAAAGAGTAACCCGTTGACGCGCGGGCCATTCCAAGCCGAGGACGGCGTGAAGGCCCAAAAGGTTCTGGGAAAGGTTGTCTTGGATCACCCCGTCGACCTTGCGCGCAACGTGGTAATAGCCGACGCCGCCCCCGACATACCCCTCCAATGTCCCGAAGGGGGAGTGCGGCTTCGGCGTGAGATAGATGGAGGAGTAAAGCTTGGGCGTGACAAGGAGGTAGAACGTTGAAAATTGGATCCGGCCGCAACAAAGGTTCTTCAGGTCCGCATCGCTTTGGATGTGACCGGCCGTCACGGACAGGCTGTCGTTCTCCCGCCACCGCCGGTCGTACTCGATCTCCCCGCTGAATCCGGCCAGGTCGTTCCGGGAAATGAGACCGGAATTGGTATGCAGATAGTCGCTCGGGGCATACCGGTGGTATCCCAGCTTCAGCGCCAGGGAATGAACCGGCTGAAAGGGAAGGTCCCCGTCGGCGGCCGCCGCGGCTTGGGGCCACAGAAGGACCAGAACCAGCGGGCCAGCCGATGCGATGCCGGGGCGGCGGATCGCGGCCCGGCTCCCGGCCGGGCGGATTCCGGATTTCTTCCTCAGCTTTAGAAAGGCGAGCGGCCAGAACAGGACCAGGAGAAACAGAAGGGCCTGAGCCGGTGGAACCGGTTTCGAATCGGCCGGATCCGAACGGGAAGATCGAACGGCACCGATCGGAACACCGCATCCGCCCTTCCCTCCGGTCAAACCCGAACCCGCCGCCCGGAGCAACGCGTTGTTGGCGTTCACCCGGCCTGAGGAAGCGACGCGGCCCTTCAAGGACTCCAAGGGATCGACCGTCAGAAGGATCGTGGCCCGGACCCCCGCCGGCGAAAGGTTCGGATTCTGGGCCAGGAGCATCCCGGCCACACCCGCCACATGCGGAGCCGCCATGGAGGTGCCCGTAATGAAGCCATACAGGGGAAGGATCTTGACGGCGCCCAAACAGCTGATGTGGTTCCGCAGTGTGAAGACCCCGCCTGTCGGCGTGGTGGAATAGATGCAGTCCCCGGGCGCGGCGACGTCGACGGTGTTCTTCCCGAAATTGGATACGGAGGACAAGCGATCGTTCCAATCCGTGGCCGCGACCGAGATCACGTTCGGAAGATCAAAGCTCGCCGGGTAGATCGGAAACGAATCGTTGTTCGAAGAATCGTTGCCGGCCGCGGCGACGAAGACAACCCCGGCCTCGTTGGCGGCGCGGATCGCGTCCTCCTCGCTGGAAGACAGGCCGGGGGCTCCGAAGCTGGCGTTGATCACCCGCGCTCCGTTTTGGATCGCGTAATCGATCGCGCGGATTTCGTTTCCGACCGACCCGCAGCCGTTGGCGTCCAGCATCTTTAACGGCATGATCTGAGCGTTCCACAGAATGCCGGCGATCCCCTGGTTGTTGTTTCCCCGGGCCGCGGCGATTCCGGCCACGTGGGTCCCGTGTCCGTTGTCGTCCATCGGATCGTTGTTTCCCACCGGATCGTCCGCCGTGCAGTCGCAATGGCCCTGCCCGTCCACAGTGCAGGTCTGCGTCCCGATGAAATTCCAACCCTTCCAGTCGTCCACCAAACCGTTGTTATCCTCATCCATGCCGTCGCCCGTCGTGGGATCGAAGGGATGCTTCCACGCGTCCTCTCCCGGATTGGTCCAGATGTTGGGCGAGAGGTCGGGATGGACGTAATCCACGCCGGAATCCAGGACGGCTACAATGATCGGAGTCCCGTCGGGTGCGACGCCCGGATTCCTCCCCCGCGTCAGAAAATAATCCCACGCGTCCGGCGCGTCGATATCGGCGCCGGCCGCGCCCTGAAACGAGGTGATTGGTTTGTTCCCGATCGGTTGGCCCAGCTGGACGGCCTGACCCGTGTTCCGAAGGCCCCATTGCTTGTCAAAAGAGGTATCGTCGGGCGAGACGAAGGCCCGTCGCGTATAATTCGGCTCGGCGTACAGAACGTCCGGATGGCCCCGATAGACGCTGAGCGCCGCATCGACCGAAAGGCCGGGCGGAAGGGACAGGAGCCGGACGCCGGTGAAAGCCGATTCGCTTTTTACGGCCGTCTTCAACCGGGCTCCGAGCCGCTCGATCGTCTCCGTCGGTGTTCCGGGCTTGAATTTCACCAGGATTTCACCCGGAATATACGTGGGCGCGGCCGCTCCGGCCGGAGGGGCCAACGGAATCAAGAAGGCCAACAGGATCAGCAATCGCAACCGCTTCATCTCCTCCTCGCGGGAACGGCCATGCGCCCTCGATCCCATAAAAGAACGTCCATCCCGGCGCAAAAACAAGACGGACGTCATCGCCATCCGCCCCCCTTCAGGGGCGCGGCTCGACCCAGATTTCTCCTTGCGGGGTGGTCTCGCTCTTCCAGATGGGAACGGTCGCTTTCAGTTCATCGATGCACCACCGGCAGGCCCGGAAGGCCTCGTCCCGGTGCTCGGCGGCCGCCAGGATCAAAACGATGTTTCCGCCGATCGGAATCTCTCCCGTCCGATGGACCATGCAGACCTCGATGATCGAAAATTCCTTCAACGCCCGTCGGCGGATCCCGGCCAACGTCTTCTCGGCCAGACCGGCGTAATGATCATAGCTCAGACGGGTAACCGGGCGGTCTTTGGAAAAGTCTCGCGCCGTGCCGACGAACGCCGCGACCGCGCCGATCCGGCTCGAGACGGCCTTGAGCCGGCGGAGTTCATCATCCAACGAAAAATCCTCCGTCTGGATCCGTGTCCACCCCTTCCCGCCGGAGTCGACCCCTTTCGCGTTCTTGGCCGCGGTGGGAACTCGACCCTTGGCCGAACGACGGACCGGCTTGGCCGGACCGCCGCCGGAGAAGGGCGGCATCAGCCCGATCTCGTCTCCGTCCCGGATCAGGGTCTCTTCGGTGGCCATCTCCCGATTGACGGCCACGAGCACCTTGTTTTGCCCGACCCATTCCATCACCTCGGGAATTTCGGACCGCAACCGGCTCCACAACCCTTTTAAAGGCGTCGGCCCGCTCAGCTTCAGATCGATTTCCGGACGGCCCGCCAGATCTTTCAGTTTCGCAAACAACCGGACTTTCACCATACCCGACCCTATTACGCTTTATTTTTCGCTTTCCGTCGGTACGTCCCCGATTTCCCGCCGCTCTTCGATAGCAGCATGATCCCGCCGAAGCTCATCTCCCGATCGATCGCCTTGCACATATCGTAGATGGTCAGGGCCGCGACGCAGACGGCCGTCATCGCTTCCATCTCGACTCCGGTCGGCCCGGTGGCCCTGACCGTGGCCGTAATCCCCACGTTGCAGCGGTGGTCGGAATCCGGATTCGGGTCTTCCTCGAAACGCATTTCCACGGAGGAAAGCAACAACGGATGGCAAAGCGGGATGAGACTTGGAACCTGCTTGGCCGCCATCACGCCGGCCACCTGCGCAACGGCCAGGACGTCCCCCTTGGCCGTTTCTCCTTTCCGGATCCGCCTCAACGTTTCAGGCCTTAAATAAACCTTGCCGGTCGCCGTCGCCGTCCGCTCGGTCTGTGGTTTTCCCCCGATGTTCACCATCCGGGCCCGGCCGCTCTCGTCCCAATGGCTCGATGGCATGCCGCGCCTCCTTTTGTTGGCTGCCCTGGGTCATCATAACCGCTCTCACGCGCGAAGGCAACCTTATCGCTCCCGGATCATGGTTTTCCTACCGGCCTTCTTACCGGACCTTTTCTCGGCCGACTTGGCCTCTTCCCAGAGCCGGTCCATCTCGGCGAGGGTCATCTCCGATAACGGTCGTCGCGTTTTCTCGGCCCTTTGCTCCATAAAATGGAAGCGGTCCACAAAGCGACGATTGGTCTTGCGGAGCGCTTCCTCCGGATCGAGCTTCAAAAAACGGGCCATGTTGACCAGGGCGAAGAAGAGATCCCCTAACTCGTGCCGAATCGACCGGAGCCGTCCTCCTTCAACCGCCTGTTCCAACTCCTTCAATTCCTCGCGCACTTTATTCCAGACCGGCCGCAATTCCCTCCAATCGAATCCGACCCGGGATGCGCGGGTTTGAAGTTGGTAGGCCCGCATCAGGGCCGGCAAGGGTTTCGGAACCCCGTCCAGCACCGATTTTCTTTTGCGATTCCGCTTCTCATTCTGTTTAAGCGCTTCCCAACGGGCCAGCACATCCTTGGCCGTCGCCCGCCGGCCTTTTCGACCGGCGGATCGATCGGGACCGAATACATGCGGATGCCGCCGCGTCATCTTATCGATCGCGGAAGAAAGAACGTCTTCGATCCCGAACTCGCTCCGTTCGCCGGCGATTCGGGAATGAAAGAGGATCTGGAACAGGAGATCCCCCAGCTCCTCCTTCAAGGTTTCGGGATCCTCCTCGTCGATCGCTTCCAGGACTTCGTAGGCTTCCTCGAGAAGAAACGGCTTTAAGCTCTCCCGCGTCTGCTCTAAATCCCAAGGGCAGCCGTTCTCTCCCCGAAGTTTATCCATTACAGCGACCAATTCGTAAAATCGTTTCGACATGGAACGCTTCTCCTCGCACGGGATCCCGGGGTCATTATACCGGCTTTTGCATAAGATGCAAACCTCGATCTTCAGGCCCCGACCGTGTATTGCAAACAACCCGGCATTATGTTACGGTATTCTCGTCGGAATTTATCCTTTTCAGGGGATTTAAGGAGTTACGGATTGTATAAAAAATCGCTCATCGCGCTTCTGGCCCTTGCCCTGCTGGTCCTGTCCCTTCATCTTCTTCTGCGCGGCGGATTATTCTCCGAGCGGCTGACGCGTTTCGCGGAAGCGCGGATTCAAGGTCTGACCGGGACGCCGGTCACCGTGCGCCGCGTCACCCTGAGCCTCCTTCCCACCGCCGTGGTTTTGGACGGGGTGGTGCTCCCCTCCCCCGAAACGGGCCGCCCCCCCCTTGCCGTCCAGCGGATCCGGGTTTGGATTTCTCCCTGGTCCCTTTTGACGCAGGTGACCTTCATCAAAAAGGTTCGCCTGATCGGCCCGGACATCGTCCTGCGGATCGGGCACGATTCCATCCTGCCGATCCATCCGGATCGTGCCATCGGGCCGCCGGCTTCGCAAGGAGGGTCTTCCAGAAAACTAACCTGGGTGATCCGCCAGATTGAAATCCAAGACGGACGTCTGGAGTTGCAACGGCCCTCCGGCGAGCCGTTCCTGAAACTGGCGCAATGGGAAGGAAGCGTCAACCCGGATCTCCTGATGGAGAATTTTCAAGTGGCCCTGTCCGCGAAGGGCGTGGCGGTGGACGCCGACGACTTCCACAAAAAACTGGATTCGATGACGGCCCAATTGGCCATCCGGGCGAACGAGTTGGAAATCCGTTCGTTAACCCTGACCGATGCCGCGTCGCATTATGCCGTCAGCGGAACGATCCAAAACCTGACCCAGCCGCGACTGGCGCTGTCGGTAGACGCCGCCTTCCCATTGAACGACCTGGATTCTCTTCTGCCCAAACAATTCCCGATGTCCGGGTCGGCCCGATTCGCCGGCCATGTGGTCGGGCCGGTTTCCGATCCCACGGTCAGAGGCAACCTCTCGGTTTCAAACTGGGCCGTTTCTTCAAAACCGGTCGGCGGACTGAAGACCGTATTCCTGTACCAAGATCACGCCTTCGCCTTCTCCGATCTCTCGGCGGACATCTTTGGGGGAACGCTGTCCGGAGAGATCCGGCTGTCGACGGCCGAACTTTCAAAGCCCGGCGGACCCGTCCCGTACGGTGTATCGGTTCAATTCGCCGGCTTGGATTTATCCGGCCTTCTTTCCGTTCTGAACTTCAAACCTTATGCCTTTTCGCAACGGCTTGAAGGCGCCGTCGACCTGGAGGGTCGGATCAAGGAAATGCGTTTTGACCTTCAAACCCTTTCCGGAAAAGGCCGCCTGCGTCTCGTCCAAAAAGAAACAAACCCTCCCGCCTCGCCTTCGGGGAAAACCCCGTCCGGATCGGAAACCGCGCTGATCGGATGGTTGTCCCGGCTCCGTGAAGCCTCGACCGGATTTCAGATCGGTTCCGGCACTCTTTCCCTCGAGAAAACGTTTGCGCGCACCGACCGATCTTCCCTGACGGTCGAAGGCCGGATTCGAACCGAGGGACCGATCGCGCTCGATGCGACGCTGGAGAGCGCCGACCTTTCAGAGCTCGCGGCCTTGGCCCCATCCATCCCCATGGGAGGTGGTTTCAAACTCTCCGGAAGACTGACGGGCACACTGAAAGATCCCGTCTTCAAAGGAACCGGCCAGTTGCGCGATGTTCAGCTGCGGGGCCGGCATTTCGAGGCCGTCGATTCGGACCTGTTCTATCAAAACAGGACGATCCGATTCACGCGGGCCGTCGTTCAAGAAAAAGCGGCCCGCTACGAGATCAAAGGACTCGTCTCGTTTAATCCGGCCGATGGCCGACCGGGTCCCTTTTTCGATCTCTCGGCCAAGATCCGGCAGGGCGACCCGCGGGAAGTCATCGCCCTTTTTACAAAGGAACTGCCGATCGAGCTCCCGGCCACGGGCGATCTTACCGCCCAGGGGGTTCCGTCCCAGTTCCGGCTCGAGGCCCGTCTTAAGGCCGGTTCGGGATCCCTCTTCGGTCAGGCGATGGATGAAGGAAATGTCACGATGGTTCTGACCCCCGACCGGATCGTTTTCAAGACAGCCCGCGCCCGGAAAGGCGAGACGGAACTGACCGGACAGGGCTGGATCGCGTTTGCCGGCGAATTCGAGTTCTCGGCCGAAACCTCCCGGGCCCGTCTGGAGGATTTCGAAACGGGGATGAAAAATCCCGGCCTTTTTCGGGGACCGCTGACCGGCCGGATCAGCGGTTCCGGTTCGTTTCAGGACCCCCGCTTCAAAACGCAGCTTTCATTTCTGGAAGTCGTCTATCAGAATCAGTCCCTCGGGGCCGGAACTCTTTCGGCCGAGTTCAAGAACCATCGAGTGACGGCCGATTTTCAGCTCGCGAGGGGGGTGACCGGTTCCGGAGAGATGGAATGGGCGCCCGGTTATCCTTACCGGATCCGTCTCGCTCTCGACAACGTCGATCTCAAGCCATGGCTGGGTTCGGCCGTTCCGAATCTGACGGCCGTGAACCGTTTCACGACCAGCGGAACCCTGACGGCCGACGGCCGACTCGATCCGTCCGGCGGCGCGGGCCCGGAGGCGTTGAACACGACGGACGCCGAGATTCATCTGACCGCGCTGACGTTTGAGGTCTCGGACTATGTCGTCACGAACGACGGCGATATTCAGCTCGAACTTCGCCAGGGAAGCGTCGCGATTCAATCGCTGAAGCTCAAAGGACCCGGCACCACCTTGACGGTGTCCGGCGACCTGCGGCTGTTCAAGAGCTACAACTTTTTTGTCAACGGCGAAGCCGATCTGGACCTGTTTCGGATCTTCACGAAGGAAATCACCTATGGAAAAGGGCTGGCCGATCTGGCGCTCCAGGTCTCGGATCGATGGGACGATCCTAAAATCCGCGGGGGATTGATCATCAACGACGGGGTGGTGAAGAGCGCCTCGCTGAACCAGACGATCACCATCGCCTCCGTCAATTTTTCGTTCAACGAGCGGCAGGTGCTCCTGGAAACCTTCGATGCGAAAGTCGGCGGCGGACGGCTCCAGGCCGGCGGGCGCATCGATCTGGTCCGGTTTGTCCCGTCGCGCTTCGCCTTGAACCTGGAAATCACGGGCAGCCGCATCAATCCCATCGCCGGGCTCACGGCGCTTGTCGACGCCTCCCTGTTCTTTCAAAGCGACACCAAGACCCAGTCGTTGTCCGGAGAGGTCCAAATCCATCGGGCCGATTATGACCGGCGGCTGGACTGGCAGACCTGGGTCCTGGAACTGGTCAAGCAGGATAAAAGTGAATCCACGCCGGTGCCGGGTTGGCTGAAGGACCTGGCTTTGAACGTCCAGATCCAGGGCAAGGACAACATCTGGATCAATAATAATCTGGCCAAGCTTCCCCTGGAGGTCGATCTCGTGCTCAAGGGAACGGTCAACCGGCCGATCTTGCTGGGACGGGTGGAAGCGAAGGGCGGGTCGTTTTCGTTCCGTCAGAACGATTTCAAGATCGTCTCGGGCACGGTCGATTTCGTGAACCCGGACCGGATCCGGCCGGTCGTGGATGTGCGGGCCACCACGCGGGTGACGTCCACCAACGCCAACTACGACGTCGACCTCAGCCTGGTCGGTCCGGTCGACAAATTCGACCTCACGCTCACCTCCAACCCGCCGCTGGCGGATCAGAACGACATCCTCTGCCTGTTGAACTTCCGACGGCCCTGCAAGGAAGTCGAGGCAACCTCAAAGGAGATCGGCACCGGCGAGGCGTCGGCCCTGGCGGCCGGCGCGATCGAGGACATCATCACGGACAAGGTCGCGGCGTTCTGGGGAATCGACCGAATCCAGGTGAATCCCTACTATTCCTCCACCAAAGCGGGAAGCGTGCCCATGATCACGGTCTCCAAACAACTGCTGGACAACAAGCTGTACGTCACGTACGCCGTTACGATCGACCCTTCCCAGGAGCAGATCGTCCAGATGGAGTACGCCCTCAACAAGAACGTTTCGCTCCTCGGGGGGCGGGATGAACTCGGCCGGGTGGGAGGCGATTTGAAATTTCATTTCGAGTTCCGGTAAACGCTCGGCAAGACCGTTTGGGCGGAGGGGCGACGTGAGCCCCGAATCAATAGCGAGGACGATTGCGGGCACGGACGGGACAGACACGTGGAGGAGGACGAGACGGTTGCCTTTTTTGGCCCCGCTCTTTTTTGATCTTGATTCTATGGACCTTGGTTTCGGCGGTTCAACCCGGAGTTGCCGGCGCCCAATCTTTCGAGGGAGAAACGATTCTTTCATTGGAGGTCAATTCCCGGGTGGGTATGACGCTTGAAGCGCTCAGCCGGTTGACGGGGGTCCGCACCGGCATTCCCTACACCGGCCGGATGGTCCGGCAGAGCCTGGATTCGCTGTATGCCACCGGCCTCTTCACCGATGTGGCGGTCGAGGTCAGTCCGATCGAGGGCGGCGTGGCCGTCGTCTATCAATTTACGGAAAAAACATTCCTGTCCGATCTTCAAATCAAGGGGAACCGGGTCTTCTGGAAGCGCACCCTCGCGGCGGCGATGGGCCTTCAGATCGGCGAAGAATTCACACAGGAGCGATGGGAATCCGCCATCGCGAACCTCCTGAATTTTCTTCAGCGGCAGGGCTACTTTCGGGCCAAACTCGAGACCGATGTGGCTCAGGTGCCGGGAACGAACCAGATCAAGGTTACGGTAAGGGTGAGCGAAGGCAGCCGGGCCAAGATTCGGGAGACGAAATTCACCGGCCGGACGGCCTACTCCAACCTCCGGCTCTGGTCGCTCATCCGATCGAACGGCGGCGAATATTACCGCGCGGACGTTCTGGACGGCGACATGAACCGTCTCGAAACGTTGTATCGCGAGAACGGCTACCTCAAAGCGGTCATCGGTCCTCCGGAAGTCCGCTACGATGACGCCGCGGATGAGGTCGCGATTACGATTTCCATCGAGGCCGGAACGCGGCTCAAGATTCGTTTCGAGGGAAACGATCCTTTTCGGGAAAGCGATCTGATGCCCCTCCTTCTGTTTGGGGAGGAGCGCAGTTACGACGATGCCGTTTTCCGCGCCAGCGCGGACCGTTTGGCCGAGTATTATCGCGCCAACGGCTTTCCGTTTGCCAAGGTCGATTACACGCAACAGGAACTTCCGGCGGAGGGTGAGCTGGAGGGGGTCTTTAAGATCGAAACGGGAAATTTCGCCTGTCTGCGAACCGTCCTGTTCGTCGGAAATACTTTCTTCACTGCGGATGCTCTTCACGAATTCATCCAGACGCGGGCCGGCAACATATTCTTCTGCGGTCTTGTGAAGCCCGATCAACTGGATTCCGACGTTAAAATTCTCCGGGCCCGGTACCATGAACAGGGCTTCCAGGACGTCAAGATCGAGGCCCGGGTGGAATACAACGGGGCCAAGACGCTCGCCTATCTCATCTTTGCCGTCGCCGAAGGTCCCCGTACGATCATCGCGGACATTCAATTCGAGGGCTACCGGGCACTGACCCTCAAGCAGTTGCGGCAAGCGATCCACCTGCATCCGGGTCAGCCCTACGATGAAATCCCGCTGCGGAGGGATCAGGAAGAGATCCTGGTCCTGTATCACCAAAACGGCCATGTCTACGCGCAGGCGGATCCCCAGTTGAATTTTTCGGAGGACCGCACCCGCGTGACGATCCGGTACCGGATCTCGGAAGACCGGCAGCTTCGCATCGGCCGGATCTTCCTAAGCGGAAACACCTTCACCAAGGACGGGGTGATTCTCCGGGAACTCCAGGTGAAGCCGGGCGATGCGTATGATGAAAGCCGCATCCAGATCAGCCGCCGCCGGATTCAACAACTGGGCTTCCTCGGCAATGTCCGGCTCGAACCGGTCACGCCCCTCAACCCAAAATCCGAGGAAACCGTGAAGGACATGCGGTTGACCGTTCAGGAAAACCCCACCAAATCGCTCGATCTCGGTGTGGGATATGCCGATGTGGAACAGCTTCGCGGCTTTATCCAGGTGACGCATTTGAATCTTTGGGGCACCGGCCGGTCGCTGAGCCTGCGGGCGGAAGGCAGCGGAATCGAACGGACGTACTCCACCACCTACATCGAGCCCTGGCTGTTCGGTCTCCCGATGCAGGGGCGTCTGGTCGCCTACGACCAGCTCCAGGTGCGTCCGGCGTACAACCTGACCACGATCGGAAGCACGGCCGGGGTGGAAAAGAACCTGACGCCGCGGATCAAAACCAGCCTGCAGTACCAGTTTGAAGTCAACCGGTTCAAGCGCGGCGTGGAATTGTTGGATGAGGACAAACGCTCCAATATTGCCAGCCTGAACCCCGCGCTGTTCTGGGACACCCGCGACAACCCCTTCAACCCGACCTCGGGCTTCATCAACGGGGTGGTCTTCCGGGACGCCGCCTTGAGTCTGGGTTCGCAGGTTCAGTTCGATAAGACGACGGTTCAGAGCAGCTGGTTCATCCCGATCACGCGCTGGCTCGTGTTCGCGGCCTCGGCCCGGGGCGGTATTTCGCATCGCTTCGGGGTGACGAAAAGCGCGGTGCTCGTGGGCGAAACCGCGCCCTCCAGCCTGCTCCCCCCCAGCGAGCGGTTCTACCTGGGGGGTCGGAGCACCGTTCGCGGCTATCAGCAGGACGAGTTGGGCATCATTCCCACGAAATGCCGCAACAACGAGAATTGCGCGACGATCACGCCGAACGCCGCCGGAACCGGCGTCGATTTCGACGGCGGGAACGCCATGCTCCTGTTCAACGCCGAACTTCGAATCTATCTGCCGGACAATCTGGGCCTGGTGCTCTTCAACGACCGGGGAAACGTTTTCCGGGCCACGAGTCAGGTCGACGTCAACCTTCTCAAGTCCACCGTCGGCGCCGGGATCTGGTACGGCACCCCGGTGGGGCCCTTGAGGCTGGACTACGGATACAAACTGGATCGGGAGGCGAATCTCTGTCCGAGCTGCTCCGTCGTGGTGAAAGAGAGCCGGGCCGAACTGCATTTCACGCTGGGATTCGCATTTTAGCCGGACGACGATGAACGAACCTTCTCCCAACAAAACGGGCCGCTTCCTGATCGCGGCGCTCGGATTGCTCACGGCCCTTTTTGCGGGGATGATCGCCCGGCCGCTTCTTTTCCCGCAGCCGGAAATCGGCCCGAGCGAGCCCGACCGGATCTCGACCGCGCCGGGCGCCGGACCGGACCGGGATTTCCTGGCCTATCCCCCCGGGCATCCCGCGCCGCATGACGCCTCGGTGAAACCGGAACGATCGCAAGCCGGACCGGTCTCGGATCACGATCTTCTGACGGTCCAACTCAACGACGAAGGACTGGCTCATTACAATCGCGAAGAATACGCCGAAGCGGCCGATCTCTTTGCAAAGGCGTACGAACGGGCCCCCGAGAACCGGGCGATCCAGCGGAATCTTGCACTGGCCAAGGGAGGCCTGGGCTGGAAGCAACTCGACGGCCGGCAGTATCCGGACGCCCTTCTGAACTTCCAGGTCGCCGTCCGGCTCGCGTCGGATGTTCCGGACTTCTTCGTGGGCGAGGGACTGGCCTATGACCGGCTGAACGATCCCGACCGCGCCGTCGAAACCTTGAAACAGGCGATTCAACTGGATCCGAAACGGCCCGACGCGTATAAAATCATCGGAAAAATCTATGATCAACGGGATGAAATCGCAATGGCGATCGGTTATTATGAAAAGGGGCTCGAGCTGGATCCGTCCGACCAGGCCCTCCGCCAGCATCTCGCCCAGGTCCGGCGGGAAGAAGAAGTCCAGGGCCATTTCCAACAGGAGGCCTCCCGCGCCTTCACGGTCAAGTTCGAAGGGCGGGAGGAGCTGGAGACGGCCCGGCGGGTTCTTGGCGATCTGGAAGACGCTTACCGCGACGTCGGACAGGCCCTGTCGTATTATCCCGAGGAACCCATCACGGTCATTCTTTATACCGAACGGCAGTTCCAGGACGTGACGCGCACCGCTTCCTGGTCGAGAGGAATTTACGACGGAAAAATCCGCGTGCCGGTGGGAGGAACCGATCCGAATCCGGCTTTGCTCCGGAAAGTCCTGTATCATGAATACGCCCACGCCGTCGTCCACGGACTGAGCCGCGGCGCGGACGTGCCGACCTGGCTGAACGAAGGCGTGGCGGTCTACTTCGAAAACGGGAGCGAATCCCCTGGCGAACCGACGCCGGTCCGGCCGATCCGGTCCGGGACGCCCCTCGTCCCGCTCTCCGCGCTGCACGGGAGCTTCCTGCAGCTCTCCGACGCCCAGGCCGCGCTGGCTTACGGCGAGAGCTACGCGGCCGTCAAGACGCTGGCGGACCGATACGGACTGTTCCGCATCCGGCAGCTCTTGGAAGACCTCGGCCGGAAGAAAAATTTCACCGAGGCCTTCGCGGACGCGTTTATGGTTTCCTACGAGGCGTTTCAGTCGGACTGGCCGCAAGCGGTCCGGGGAGCCAATCCATAATGACCGGACGGAATCGCAAGACGAGGCGGATCGTTTCAGCCGTCCTGGCCGCCGTGCTTATCCTCCTCCCCTGGGTCGCTCCCCCGGCCAGGGCCGGAGACGAGCGCATCGCCGGGCTGACCGCAAGCGTAATCGACAACGGCACGGTGAGCGTGACGGCCGATCTGATCCGGTGGTACAACCAGAACCTGCGGGACGACCTCAACAACGGCATTCCGAAGGACCTGTATTATTATCTTCTCCTGAAAAAGCGCCAGCCGGGCTGGTTCGACGAGGAGATGGTTTCGAAAACGATCAAGCACACCATCAAATACGACGTCTTAAAAAAGCAGTACTCGATCACGACCCGGGCGGACGAGAAAACCACCCAGAAGACGGTTGAATCGTTTGACGAAATGGCCCAATTGATCTCCCGGATCGATCATGTTAAAATAGCCACGTCGGTGCTCTTGAACCCGCGACATACCTATTACGTCAGCGTCAAAGCCGAGATGCGCGCGACGAATGTCCCGTTCTACCTCGAGTACATTCTCTTCTTCATCCCCGCGCTGGAACTGGATACCCCCTGGGCGGATTCGGCGCCCTTTTATTCGCCGGGGAGAGCGCCGTAGCGGCCCTGGATAACCATTCTATCCCCAGCGAGCACGGCGAGCGAGAGGGGAAGGCTCCATCCGGCTCGGCGGGTGGAGGGGGCGACGCGAGCCCCTATAAAATAGACGGAAAGGATTCCGGTGACACCCGAATCACAAGCATCAGACACGTCGTTGGATGAAGAGAGGAAGCGCACCCATGCGCGGCCGGTCTGGATCACGCTCGGATTTCTGATTCTGACCGGAACCCTGACGGTGCTTTACTTCCGCGAAATCGAGACGCCTTCCTTCTTTCCGGGCAACGTCCTCGTCCTGACCCTGCTCGAACTGAACCTGATCCTCCTGGTTCTGTTGGGACTGCTGTTGTCCCGGAACCTGGTCAAACATTATTTCGAACGCCGGAGGAAAACCCTCGGCGCGGGCTTCCGCGGAAAATTAATCGCGGCCTTCGTCGGCTTCGCATCGATCCCCACCATCCTGCTTCTGATCGTCGCGAGCGGTTTGCTGACGAGCAGCATCGAGAACTGGTTTTCGATCCAGGTCGAGCGGCCGCTGGACAGCGCGCTCCAGACCGCGCAGCTCTACTATCAGCAGCAGGAGGAGACGGCGCGGTTTTACTCGAGGATCGTCGCCCGCCAGATCGAGGAGGGATCGCTCCTGGAGCCGGCGAGGCGCTCCGACTTGCTGGAGCGGCTGAAGACCCGACGGTCGGAATACCGCCTCCAGGGACTGGAGTTTTATCCCGCCCAGCCCGGCGCCCGGCCGCTCCGGATTCTGGACCCCTCCATCCCGGACCGGGCTTTCCTCCCCCCGTCAACGGACGCGCTCAAGAAGGCGCTGGGAGGACAGGAAACCGTGGAGAAGCCGACGACCGACGTCGGCAATCTGATCCGGGCGATGGTCCCCCTCCGGGCCCCGTCGGAGAGTCCGGACGCAGGAGAAGTCGTCGGCGTTCTGGTGGCCGACGCCCTGATCCCGCAGGGGCTGGCCTCCAAGATGGACGAGATCACGAAATCGTTCGAGGACTATAAACAGCTCAAGGCCTTCAAAAACCCGATCAAGGAGAGTTACATCCTGTCGTTCGTCGTCATCACCCTCGTCATCCTGTTTTCGGCCACCTGGTTCGGGTTCTATCTGGCCAAAAGCATCACCGTCCCCCTGCAGAAGCTGGCCGAAGGAACCGAGGCGATCGCCCGGGGAAATCTGGAATTCAAGATCAACGTCCGCGCGCGGGACGAGTTGGGACTCGTCGTTCAGTCGTTCAACAAGATGACGAAGGATCTCCGGGTCAGCAAGACGCAGTTGGAAGAGGCGAACGAATCGCTGCGTCGGTCCAACGCCGAGATGGACCGGCGCCGGGCCTACATTGAAACCGTTCTTGAAAACATCTCGACCGGCGTGATCTCGCTCGACCGGGAAGGACGGATCACCACGATCAACCCCTCGGCCGAGAAGATCTTCCGGACCGACGGCCACGAGATCATCGGCAAGCTGGCACGGGACGCTTTTCAGGCCCTCAATCTGATTCCGCTCCTTCAACTTTTGGAAGAGATGGAAAGCCGGCGGATGGACGGGATCGAACGGGAACTGCATTTGGCCGTGAACGGGAAGCCGCTCACGCTCGGCGTGAGCATCGCCCGGATGAAGGACGACCAGGGTCTGAACGTCGGACTGGTGATCGTGGCGGAAGACCTGTCCGAGTTGATCACGGCCCAGAAGGCGGTGGCCTGGCAGGAAGTGGCCCAACGTATCGCCCACGAGATCAAAAACCCCCTGACGCCGATCCAGCTCTCGGCCCAGCGGATGCGCAAGAAATATTTCGAGCAGTCGCCCGATTTCCGGGCCATCGTCGACGAATCGACCGCCACGATCATCAACGAGGTGGCGGGCCTCAAACACCTGGTCGACGAATTTTCCAACTTCGCGCGGCTTCCGGCCCCGATGCCGTCGTCGAACGACCTCCATTCGGTCCTCCAGGAGGTGGTCCTGCTTTACCGCTCGGCGCACCGGGATCTCGAGTTCGTCATCTCGTACGACCCCGCGGTGCCTCTCTTGAATATCGACCGCGAGCAGCTTAAACGGGTCTTCGTCAACCTCTTCGAGAACGCGGTCGAGGCCATGGCCAACCGCGGGCGGATCTGGATCACGACCCGGTTCGACCGTCCGCGCCAAAAAGTCGCGGTGGTGATCGAGGACGAGGGCGCCGGAATCCAGGCGGAGGACATGGACAAGTTGTTTCTGCCCCATTTCTCGCGGAAGAAAACCGGGAGCGGACTGGGACTGGCCATCGTCCACCGTATCATCAACGACCACAACGGCCAGATCCGAATCGCCAACCGGGAGCCGAAGGGAACCACCGTCGTCATCGAACTGCCCACCGGCGAAGCGGCGGCGGTCTAGATGCCCAGCGAGCCGACCCCTGATCATAAACCCATGGCCAAGACCATTCTCATCGTCGACGACGAAACAAGCATCCTGACCACCCTCGCGGGGGTCTTAAAGGACGAGGGCTATCGGGTCACGACGGCCCAGAGCGGAATGGAGGCCTTGAAATTGATCAAGGACGATCCGCCCTCGCTGGTCCTTCTGGATATCTGGATGCCCGGCATGGACGGGATCGAGACCCTCACGCAGATCAAAAAAGACAACCCGCCGCTGCCGGTGGTGATGATGTCCGGCCACGGCTCGATCGAGACGGCGGTGAAGGCGACCAAACTCGGGGCGTACGATTATATCGAGAAGCCCCTTTCGCTGGACAAGGTCACTCTCCTCGTTCATCACGCCCTCTACCAGCAGCAATTGGAAGCCGAGAATCTCAACCTCAAACAGACCATCGAACGGCGCTTCGTCATGGTGGGCGAGAGCCCGTCGATCCGGCGGCTCCGGGAGACGATCCAGGTGGCCGGCGCCTCGAACAGCCGCGTCCTGATCTCGGGGGAGAACGGGACCGGAAAGGAACTGGTGGCCCGCGCGATCCATTTCCACAGCAGCCGGTCCGGCCAGCCGTTTGTGGAGATCAACTGCGCCGCCATTCCCGAGCCGCTGATCGAGAGCGAGCTTTTCGGCCATGAGAAGGGGGCGTTCACCGGGGCGATGGCGATGAAACAGGGGCGGTTCGAGCTGGCCCACGGCGCCACGCTGTTCATGGACGAGATCGGCGACATGGGCCTCGCCACTCAGGCCAAGGTGCTCCGCGTGCTTCAGGAGCAGCGGTTTACCCGCGTCGGCGGAACCCGGGTGATCGAGGTGGACGTCCGCGTGATCGCGGCCTCGAACAAAAACCTCCAGGAGGAAATCAAAAAAGGCGCGTTCCGAGAGGACCTCTACTACCGGCTGAACGTCATTCCCCTGCACGTGCCGCCCCTTCGCGAGCGGAAGGAGGACATCCCCCTTCTCGTGAGCTATTTTCTCCAGCAGTTGTCCGCCGAACAGGGGTTGAAACTCAAATCGATGACGGAGGAAGCGATGCGACCGCTCCTCCGCTACGACTGGCCCGGAAACGTCCGCGAGCTGAGAAACCTGGTCGAACGGCTGGTGATCCTGTCGCCCGACGCGGGGATCACCGAAGACGAGGTGGCCAATTCGCTCGCCGACCAGATCCCGGCCGAAGCGGCCCACCGGACGAACAACCCGAACCCGCATGCGTTGCGCGACGCCCGCGCCGAATTCGAACGGCGCTTCATCCTGCAACGGCTTCGGGAAAATCAGTGGAACATCTCCAAGACGGCCGAAGACCTCAAGATCGAGCGGACCCACCTTCACCGCAAGATCAAGCTGCTGGGCATCCAGGAAGAGGACCGGGACTGACCGCCTTGCAGGAAATACGGGCGGGCGCAGAAGGAATCCTTATTGATCCCCCGTAATCTCATTACAACGACAATCGAAAAGCTGGTGGACGGAGGCGACGGGCTGGGCCGATGGGAGGGGCGCGCGGTCTTCGTGCCGGGCGCCTGCCCCGGCGAAACGGTCCGGGCCCGGATCACATCGGTGAAGAAGGGCTACGCCGTGGCCCGGCTGGAATCGGTTCTTACGCCTTCGCCCGACCGCGCGACGCCGCCCTGCCCCGTGTTCGGATCCTGCGGCGGCTGCCAGTGGCAGCATCTTGCTTATCCCGCGCAGATCGAAGCCAAAGTAGGAATTCTCCGGGAAGACCTTCGCCGGATCGGCAAATTCACGGATCCGGAGATCCTCCCGCCCCGGTCCGCCCCCGGCCCGTTTGAATACCGGACCCGCATCCAGCTCAAAACGGACCTGACCACGGGCGAGGCCCGCATCGGCTTCTTTGCCGCGGCATCGCACCGGATCGTGCCGATCGCGGCCTGTCCCATCGCCGGGACGCCGCTGAACCGGGCCCTGTCCGCTTTTTGTTCGATCCTCACCGACCCGGCGGACCGTCCGCCGTCGTTGACCGATCTCCATCTCCATCTGGCCCCCGGCACGGGTGAAATCCAGGTCCGCTATTTCGCGGAGGACGAGCCGCAGGACCGGATGGAACGCATCTTCACGGCCGCCGAGGCGGCGCTGCCTTACGTCGTGAGCCAGGTCTACTACAGCCGCACCGGCCGCCGCTGGGTTCGAGGCCGCGATTATCTCGTCGACCGGTATCGGGACGTCCCGTTCCGGATCGGCGACCGCGCCTTCGCTCAGGTCCATGGGGCGCAGATCCCCGCATTGATCGAGACGGTGCTGGCCTTGGCCGCGCCGACCGGAAAGGAAGCGGTGCTGGAGCTTCATTGCGGGATCGGAACCTTCGGGATTTTTTTGGCCCGGGAGGCGGCCGGTCTCCTGGGCTTCGATGAAAACGAGGTCGCGATTCAAGATGCGAATTACAACGCGCGGCAACAGGGCTTGACGAATGCCCGCTTCGAGGCGAGGCCGGTGGAGCGGGCGGTCCGTGAGCGGGTCGAAAAGGGTGAAACGTTCGACCGCGTCATCCTGGATCCGCCGCGCGAGGGCCTCGGCCGGGAGACATTGCGATCGCTCATTCGGCTCGATCCCTCGAAAATCGTCTACGTCTCGTGCGACCCGGCCACGCTTGCGCGGGATCTAAAAATTCTTGCCGACGGCGGATACCGCCTTGGTCGGATCCGGCCGATCGATCTCTTTCCCCAGACGGCGCATCTCGAAACCGTCGCGGAGATGATCAAACCTTGACGATTCTTGAACACGCGTCCGGCGTTGCCCTATAATAAACCCAAGCGACTTTTATCAGGAGTCAGATCGATCGTATTCAATTATTCATATCTTCAATCTTTGACCGTTTTCATTGAAGGAGGCGCCGTTATGCAAAAACGAACCTTGGGAAAGAACGGATTGGCCGTCTCGGCGATCGGGCTGGGCTGCATGGGAATGTCCGAGTTTTACGGCCGGCCCGAGGACGAGGACTCGATTAAGACGATCCACCGCGCGTTGGATCTGGGGATCGACTTCCTGGACACGGCCGACATGTACGGGGTCGGGCGGAACGAAACGCTGATCGGCCGGGCGATCCGGGACCGCCGCGACCGCGTCGTTTTGGCGACCAAGTTCGGCAACGTCCGGGGAAGCGACGGCAGCTTCCTTGGGGTGAACGGAAAACCGGACTACATCCGGTCGGCCTGCGAGGCCAGCCTCAAACGGCTGGGCGTGGAGGTGATCGATCTCTATTACCAGCATCGGGTCGATCCGGCCACGCCGATCGAGGAGACGGTCGGGGCGATGGCCGAACTGGTGCGCGAGGGCAAGGTGCGCCACCTGGGCCTCTCCGAGGCGGCGCCGAACACGATCCGCCGCGCGCACGCGGTCCACCCGATCGCGGCGCTCCAGACCGAATACTCCCTCTGGAGCCGGGAGCCCGAAGACGGGATCCTCCCCGTCTGCCGGGAGCTGGGCATCGGCTTCGTCGCCTACAGCCCGATCGGGCGCGGTTTTTTGAGCGGGAAAATCCGGAGCATCGAGGACCTGGATCCGGACGACCGCCGGCGGATCTTTCCCCGCTTCCAGGGAGAGAATTTTCAACGGAACCTGGACCTCGTGAAGCGGATTGAACAGATTGCCGCGCAGAAGAAATGCCGGCCGTCGCAGCTCGCGCTGGCCTGGCTGTTGACGCGGGGAACGGATATCGTCCCGATTCCGGGAACCACGAAAATCCCCCATCTGGAGGAAAATGTCGAGGCGCGATCGATCCGACTCACGGCGGCCGATCTCGCCTCGATCGAGGCGGTCGCGCCCCGCGGCGCGGCATCGGGCCTGCGCTACCCCGAAGCGCACATGCCGGCGCTGAACCGCTGAAACCGGCCTTCACCAGGCGATCTCCTTCCGGTCGCGGATGAATTTTCCGTTCGGAATCTTCGGATCGGTCGCGAGCCAGACGATCGACTCGGCCCCCTTCTCGACACTCCGCGGCGCGCCCGCCCCGCCCATTTCGGTCCGGACCCAGCCGGGACAGACCGAGTTCACCTTGACCCGCCCGCCCAGGTCCTCGGCGAACTGGACCGTCATCATGTTGAGCGCCGCCTTCGAGATGCTGTAGGCGGGATAGCCGCCCCCGCCGTCGCTCAGCTGGCCCAGGCCGCTCGAGACGTTGATGATTCGCGGATCATCGCTCCGGCTCAACAACGGGATCAGCGCCTGCGAAAGCTCAAACGGGCCGAAGAAGTTCGCCTCCATCGTGGCCCGCAGCGTCTCGATCGGGACGCGGTCCGAGCCGCGGTCCTCGTCCATTAAAACGCCGGCATTGTTCACCAGAACATCCAGCCGCCCGGGATCGGCCTGAAGATCCCGGACCAGCCGGCGGATATTTTCGGCATCCGTCACGTCCAGCCGGCGAAACCGGACGTCCAATCCGCGGGCGGCGAAATCGTCGCTCGCCTTCCGGCCGCCCGCCTCGTCCCGCGCCGTCAGGATCACTGCCCATTTCTTCTCGGCCAGCTGACGGGCGACCTCGTGCCCGATCCCCCGGTTCGCCCCCGTCACCAGTGCAATTCGCCCGTTCATGGATGTCCTCCCGACCGATGCCCCTCGCCGCGAGCCCCGTCTACGGACGAGCGGCCCGGATCATTTTTCCGCGGGCTTCTTCGCCTCGTTCTTCGTTTCGTTCTTCGTCGCCTCAACGGCCTTGATCCAATACGCCGTGCCGTTGGCATTCACCTCGGCCTCGACCTCCGTCCCGACCTTGATCTCGCCGGTTTTTTTGGTCATCTTGGGGTCGACGTAGAACGTCTCCCGGCTGCCCCCGAACCCCTGGTCGTTTTCGGTCTTGACGGTGTACATATCGCTGCTGATCCCGCTGATCAAGATTACGGTTCCTTTTACAAGCATGTCGGCCATCCCCACGCCCGCAAACGACGTCAAAAGCATGAACAGCATCGCGACCATCACGCCTTTCTTCATCCTCCACCTCCTGGGTTGAAATGGTTTCAAATGATAGATTCAACAGCACGCAGGTCCACCGGGTTCCGAAAGAACCGGCCCCGCCCCCCGTTCGTTGTATCGAAGATGGATCACTCCATCTCGACCATCAGATCGATCCCCTTTTGAAGCGCCTCGCGCCATTGGGTCTCCAGAAGGGGCGTAAATTGGGGATCGACTTCCCGGAGGGCCTGGATCAAGCAGAAAACCCAAACGGGATACATATCCTTCGTGATGTTCATGCGCTTCCGGCTGTGGAGCTCGCCGAGCCGCCTAACCGCCATGCGCCCGGTCGCCGATCCCTTCGCGTACTCCAGCAAAGCGAAGATGCCGTGCACAAGCAGTTCCTTCTGCCGCTCGAAATCCGTTTTTGCGAACAGGGGCTTGAACCTCGGATCGGTCTTCAGAAAAATTTCATAGAACCGGTCCGCCAACCGGCCCTCGGGAACCCTTCGGAAACTTTTCAACACCTCGTCGACGTCCATGGCCCCTCCCTAGGGTTGATTCTCGTCCGGCCCGACGGGACGGCTCTCGACTTTCTCCACCACCCGCGTCCATGAAACATGAGACGCGCTCGCCTGTCTCCTAAACTCGTCCAAGGCCAGCCGCTCGGCGTCCTCCTTGCTTGCGGCCTGAAGCCGGTAGGAAACCGAGTACGGTTCCGGCTTCGCGCCGACCCGGAGTTCATAGTCCGGCTCCCGGAAGAAGATGGTTATGAGGTAACTGGAAGGCGTCGCCATGGCTCCTCCGATACATATAAAAAATGATGCAGACTCAATATATTCGTCCTTTTAATCATCCAGGGCAGGCATTGTGACGGTCCGTTTTAGGGCTTAGAAGCAACCTCCTGACGGCATACGGGCGCAACGATATTAAAATGACGGAAAAGAACGTGGCAGGACCGTTGCGGATTATAGCGAACTACGGGATAAATGGCAAGGGATCACGGAACGGTTTTTTTAAAAACGGTTACGACCGCGAGACGAGACGGCGCCAGGCGACCCGGCGGGGTTCCACCACCCGATACTCCCGCGGCGAATCCGGCTCGAGCCCCTTCAGCAGCTCGACCGCCTGCGTGCTTTCTTCCAACCCCCAGACGCAGACCATCGCGCGGATCTGATTTTTTTCTTCCACCAACAGCAGGCCGGGCGGCGGATCGTTACGGCCCGGCGGACGGTCGACGGCGTAGCGGTCCGAGAGCTGGGACAGCTGCTCCTGGAGATACTCCTGCAGGCCAGCGTCCAGCGTCGTCCGGATCTTGTGGCCGGCCTGGTACAGCCGCGCGCCGCCGCCCAGATCCATCAGGCCGGCTTTGAGGAAGCGGAGAGGACAGGATTCGGTCGAGACCGGAAACAGGGAGGTGATCTTCTCGTACCGGAAAACCAGCGGTTCCGCGAGGGCCTGCTCGTACTCCTCCTGCGTCAGCAGCCGGTCCAGCCGCATCAGATCGAGGATCAACTCCTGGCGGTGCCGGAGGCGGGCCCGATAGCGGGCGGGGTCATACCGGTAAGGATTGACGAGCATGGCGGCCAGCGTCGCGCCCTCCGCGACCGAGAGGTCCGAGGCGTGCCGGTCGAAATAGTACCGCGAGGCCGCTTCCGCCCCGAACACCCCCGGGCCCCATTCGACCTCGTTCAGGTACAATTCAAGAATCCGCCGCTTGGGCAGAATCTCCTCGACGCGCCGAGCCAGGATGAACTCCTTGAGCTTCCGGGTGATCGTTTTCTCCTTGGTCAGGAAGACGTTCTTGACCAGCTGCTGGGTGATCGTGCTCCCGCCGCGCGCGTACCGTTTTTTCTTCAGATCCTCTTTAAGCGCCTCCCAGGCCGCCTTGTAATTGATGCCCTCGTGATGAAAAAAGGTGTCGTCCTCGGCCGCGATCACGGCGATCTGGAGGTTGGGGGAGATCTCGGCCAGCGGGGCCCAGATCCGGAATTCGTCCTCGGTCAGCTGGGTCAGGACGATGCCGTTCCGGTCCAGGACCTCCGTCGCCTGCTCCGGCCGGTAGGTCGCGATCTGTTGGGCGTCGGGAAGGGTTTCAACGATCCAGCCAAGCCAGGCGCCGACGGCGATGACGATCAGGAGAATCCCGAGGGCGACGGTCTTTAAAATTTTCACAACGGCCTTCTTCATTGCAGCGCGGTCATTTTAACACCATTTGGAATTCGGTGACAACTTTGATACTATCCCCGCATGACCGATCCGCTCAAAAATATTTCGATCGTCCTCGTCCGGCCCAGCCGGCCCGGGAATATCGGCTCGGCCGCGCGCGCGATCAAGAACATGGGCCTGTCGCGGCTCGTCCTTGTTCAACCGGCCGGCCATCTCTCCTCCGATTCGTACGCCCTGGCCTACGGCGCCCATGATGTTCTCGAGCGCGCGAAGGTCTTCCCGTCCCTCCGCTCGGCCCTCGCCCGCGTCCGGCACGTGGTCGGCACCACCGCGCGGACGCACAAGGGCTACGGAAAACCGGCGCCGTTGATGAAAACCGTCCCGGACATCCTCGCCCGCGCGAAACGGCACCCGGTCGCGATCCTGTTCGGACCGGAGTCGTCGGGACTGGCGAACGACGAAATCGCCCTCTGCCAGTCGCTCGTCACGATCCCGGCCGCCGCGGCGCACACCTCGATCAACCTGGCCCAGGCCGTGATGGTCGTCGCGTACGAATTGAGGCGATGCGCCGGAACCGCCGCCGGGCAAAAAACCGCGGCCGATCGGGACACCGTCGACACCGATCAACGCGAGCGTTTTTACGCGGAGCTGAAGGAGTTCCTCACGACGATCGGTTTCGTGAAGGGGACGCAGGGAACGCATGTCCAGGCCGATCTGCGCCGGATCTTCGGCCGGGCCGAGCCGGACGAACGGGAGCTGCGCATCCTCCGCGGAATCGTCCGCCAGGTGCGATGGGCCTTGACGCATCGATAGCAAAAAGATAAAATACGCTCAGTGGCGACACCCTTTGAGAGTTTACCCATTCCCCAGGCCGTTCTGGACGGCGTACGGCGCGTCGGTTTCACGCAATGCACCGAGATCCAGGAGCGCACCCTTCCGATCACGCTCGGGGGCCAGGACGTCGCCGGACAGGCCCAGACCGGCACGGGAAAAACCGCGGCCTTCCTGATCGCGATTTTCTCGCGCCTCCTCTCCCTTCCCCCGCCGCCGAAAAGCCATCTCCCCTCTCCGCGGGCGCTCGTGATCGCCCCTACGCGCGAGCTGGTCGTCCAGATCTTGAAAGACGCGCAGTCGCTCGGCTCCGAACTTCCGTTCCGGATGCTGGCCGTGTACGGCGGCATCGATTACGACGAGCAGCGGACGGCCCTCTCCCAGGGGCCGGACATTCTGATCGGCACCCCCGGCCGCCTGATTGATTATCTCAAACAAAAGGTTTACGACTTCCGGAAGCTCCAGATGCTGGTGATCGACGAGGCCGACCGGATGTTCGACATGGGATTCATCCGGGACCTGCGCTACATGCTCCGCAAGATGCCGCCCTATCACGCCCGCCAGTCGATGCTCTTCTCGGCCACGCTGTCCTTCCGCGTGATGGAGCTGGCTTACGAGCACATGAACAACCCGGTCAAGATCGAGATCTCGCCGGAGCAGATCACGGCCGAGCTGGTCGAGCAGCGGCTCTACCACGTCGAGCAGGCCCAGAAATTTTCCCTGTTGCTGGGGATTTTAAAAACCGAACCGTGGGAACGGCTCTTGATCTTCGTGAACACGAAGCGCGAAGGGGAACGGCTGGAGGCGAGGCTGAAACAGCACGGCTTTCATGCCCGCGCGATCACGGGCGATCTGCCCCAGAAGACCCGTCTCAAGGTGATCGAGCAGTTCCGCGCCAAGACGCTGCCGATCCTGGTCGCGACCGACGTGGCCTCGCGCGGCCTCCATATCGAGGCGGTCAGCCACGTAATCAATTACGATCTTCCGCAGGACCCGAAGGATTATGTCCACCGGATCGGACGGACCGCGCGCGCCGGCGCGACCGGGCAGGCGATCAGCCTCGTCTGCGAGGAGTTCGCCTTCTCGTTGGAAGAGATCGAAACACTGATCGGCCACAAGATCCCGGTGATCTGGGCCGAGGACAAGGACTTCGTCACGCCGCTTCCCGAACCGCCCCGCCATGAATACCGTCGTCACGGACCGCCCCAGCACGGAAGACCGCACCAACCTTCCGGACAACACGGCCGCGGGCCCGGCGGACCGCGGCCGCAAAACCGCCAGCGCCGAACCGGGCATCATTGACTTGACTATTGGGGTGGAAAGTTTTTAAGTAATTGACGAACCGCGGCCTCGATCGCCTGCTTCCTTCCGGACGGATCACCGATCACACTGACCGCCGTTCCATGCCAGACCACTTGATTTGAATCAGCCTTGATAATGTCCAACACCAGCGTGCCTTCTCTATATCGCTCAAGATCGATTTCCTGGCCGCAGATATTTTCCGGGCAAGAGTAGGTTATCACCATCGGGTCCACCTTTTCATCAACATGAGCGCGGTAGGCCACAAAAAAGTCCGGTTTCTCACCCGCTCGTTTTTCTTTTTCATATCCTCGAGCCGCCAGTTCCCTCTCCACCGCCGCTTCAATGAGGTCGCCCACCCGTCCGGCTGCGATCGTCTCTTGAAGGTTATCGCTCGTTTCCGACGGAAGCGCCCAGTTATAGGTTTTGAATCGGGAAAAGTCAACGGACGGTTCATAGCGCGTCTCGACCGCGATTGTGGAACAGGCGGCGGCCGATGTCATGAGACAGAATAAAAAGAGAACATGAAGCCCTTTAATCATCGGATATTTCTTATTCATAAACCGTCCTGTCAATTTGAGTTCATGATTCCGGCAGGAACCGCGATCTCATGAAATCGACGTAGTCCTGATCGGACATCTCCCGCCCGGCCTTGATGAAGCCCCGCGCGTCCCGGATGAGCAGCCGGTGATGAGCGCTGTTTTCTTAATTCTCCTTTTCTCCTTTTACCCCTGCGAACGATCCACATTTATAGTATCTTCTCCCACGATTGTCAACGATTGAAGCCTTTGCGCAGTTACGGGATCCACGCGACGGGAGCTCGTTCCTACAATATTGCGATCCGTTCATCAGAGTTGTAGGAAGTTCAACAAAATTGTCGCGACGGTTCTCCCGTTTTAATTTTCTCTCCAGCGGGCATGTTGGACTCAACCGTTTGAATGTTTGGCTTTTCCTCCGAATATTTCTTGCAACGATGATCCTGGCATAGAGCTTGCTCATCTTGCCAAGAGAGGGACGACCATGCGCAGGGAAGGCATCAAGCCGCCAAAATTCGCGGATCAGTTTGCCCGGATCGATTTTGAGGCCGAACCGCTTCCGGTTCTCTGTCTTTATCCCATTCCGGGACCGGTCGGTTTGGAATCGTTGAGGATCAGCGTCTGCGGGCTGGACGGGCAACCCCGGTTTGTGTCCTGGACGGAGCTCGGCGATCTGCCCCGCATCCGGACGCGCGCCCCGATCATCTGTCAGATTTTCAACTGGTCGGAGGAAGTCGAATGGGAAGGAGTGCGGCTTTCCGATTTTCTGGATCATGTGGGACTGGAAACCGCGTCGCAGGGCCACTATGCCATCTATTCGCGCGACGGCCACTATTTCGAGACGCTCACCCGGACCGAGGCGCGGGACCCGCGCGTCCTCCTGGCCTACGGCCTCAACGGGCAGCCCCTTCCGGAACCGCACGGGGCCCCGCTGCGTCTCGTCGTTCCGTTTCTTCAGGGATTCAAGAGCGTCAAATGGGTCCGGTCGATCCGGGCCTTTCGGCGGGATCCGCTCGGGATCAAAAAATTGCGGGGCCAGAGCCGTTCGGCCGAGTTGGGCGAAGAGTGGCGAAGGCGCTACGGAATGAACCCGCCGGATGAACCCGGGAAGAGGCCGTCATGACCGAAGCGTTTCGTCTCATCGTCATCGGGAACGGAATGGCCGGAGCGGCCGTGATCGAAGAGATCGTCAAGCGGCCGTCGCAACCGAGACTGACCGTTTTCGGCGGCGAGCCCCAGGTCGGGTACAACCGCATCCTGCTCTCGGAGGTGCTGGGTTGCGCAAAAACATTCGACGAAATTTATCTGTACAACCGCCGGTGGTATGAGGATCACGGCGTTCAATTGCAGACCGGGGTTTTCGCGACCGGCATCGATACGGATCGGCGGGAGGTAATCACGCAGGACGGCGGATCCCATCGCTATGACAAGCTTTTGATCGCCGTCGGCAGCGTCCCCTTTATTCCCGCGATGAAAGGGTCGGACCGAAAAGGGGTCTTCACGTTTCGAAATATCGAGGATACCGAATCGATGATCCGATGGGCGGCCGATCACTACCGCGCCGTGGTGATCGGGGGCGGCCTTTTGGGGCTTGAGGCGGCCCGGGGATTGACCAACCGCGGAATGGCGGTCACCGTGGTCCACTTGATGAATCATTTAATGGAGCAGCAGTTGGACGAGAAGGCCGGGGCGATTCTGAAGGCCGAAATCGAAAAGATGGGAATCGCGGTGCGCTTGGGCTGTACGGTCGAGGAGATCCTCGGCGATCGGAACGTCGAGGCCGTCCGCCTCACGACCGGCGATCGGATCGAGGCCGATCTCGTCCTGGTCACGGCCGGCATACGTCCGAATGTGAAATTGGCTCAAGCGGCCGGTCTGGCCGTGAATCGCGGAATCGAAGTGGACGATTCGATGCAGACCAGCCGGCCGGGCGTCTATGCCGTCGGAGAGTGCATCGAGCACCGGGGGAAGACCTACGGTCTCGTCGCGCCGATTCTGGAGCAAGCGAAAGTGGCCGCCGACGCGATCGCGGGCGAGGGGAAACGGGTCTATATCGGGTCGGTCCCGTCCACGACGCTGAAGGTCGCCGGGATCCAACTGATCTCGATGGGCGACTTCGCGGGGCGGGAAAGCGAGTCCGAGGAACTGGTTTATATGGATGCGGGCGCGGCCACGTACAAAAAGCTCGTGATTCGGAATAACCGGGTGGCGGGGGCGATTTTCCTGGGAGACGACGGCGGGAGCCGGGAGGTGCGGGAGATGATTCAAAACAGCCGGGATATCTCGGCCGTACGCTCCCGTCTATTGACCGGAACCGGCGCGTCTGAAAAATCCGGCGACCCGGCCGCCCTTCCGGATACGACCCTGGTCTGCAACTGCCATTCCGTCACAAAGGCCGAGATCGTCGGCGCGATCCGCGAGAAAAATTGCAAAACGCGGGATAGCGTCGCGGAATGCACGAAGGCGTCCACGGGCTGCGGTTCCTGCGCGACCTTGGTCGAGCAGATCCTCGAAAACGTGCTGGAGGAATCTTCCGCGGGCGCCGGTCCGGCCGCCCGGAAAACCGGGACGTCCGGCGGAGGGATCAATAAGGTCGAGGGATGGAAAAAAGAAAAGGACGGCTTGGATGTTCTCGACGACCTGCACCGGTACGCCCGGGAAGGCTGGGAGACGATTTCGGAAGGAGACGTTCAACGGCTCAAATGGTACGGGCTGTTTCTCCGGACTCCCACGCCGGGGCTGTTCATGATCCGCGTCCGGATCCCCAACGGCATCGCCCGGGCCGAGCAGTTCCGCGCTTTCGCCGAGATCTCGGAGCGGTTCGGCAAAGGGCTGGCCGATCTCACCACGCGTCAACAGATTCAGCTCCGGGATATGCGGATCGAGAATGTTCCCGGGATCTTTGAATGGCTGAGGTCGGTCGGTCTGACCAGTCTCCAGACCGGCATGGACAACGTCCGGAACATCATGGGCTGCTCCGTGACCGGGCTCTCCCCGACCGAATCGATCGACACGGCGACGATCGTCCGACAATTCAACGATCTCCTCGTCGGGAATCGGGACTACACCAACCTCCCGCGCAAATTCAATATCGCCGTGACGGGATGCCGCGAAAACTGTCTTCCGGTTGAAAGTCAGGACCTGGCCCTGATTCCGGCGACCCGGGAGATCGATGGAAAAACGATCCCGGGCTTCAATCTCCTGGTCGGCGGGAAAATCGGCTCCGGGGGGTTCCGGGCCGCGGGGCCCTTGGACGTCTTTGCGCCTCCGGAGGAGGCCGTTGAAATTATGAGCCAGATCACCCGGATCTACCGCGACCATGGGCCGCGTGAGAACCGGACAAAGGCCCGCCTGGCTTTCCTGGTCGAGGAATGGGGCGTCGGACGTTTGCGAAAAGAACTGGAAAGCCGTCTGGGCCGGCCCCTCTCCCGCGCGGGGAAGGACGAACGGGATCCGAAGAAGAAAACGGATCATATCGGCGTGTATCGCCAAAAACAGGCGGGGCTGAACTATATCGGGCTGGCGGTGCCCGTCGGGAGAATGACGACCCGGCAGATGATCGAGGCGGCCCGACTCTCCGAGGAATACGGCACCGGCGAGATCCGCCTGACGGGCGGTCAAAACCTGATCCTCCCCAACATTCCGGACCGTGTGCTTGGGAAATTGCTCCAGGAAGAGCCGCTTTTGAAAGAACTCCGGTACAACCCCTCGGAGATCATGAGAGGACTGGTGAGCTGCACCGGCATCGAGTATTGCGGCATGGCCGTGATCGAGACCAAGAACAGGGCGCTTGGGATCGCTCGGGAGATGGAACGGGAGATCGCAACCGCCAAGCCGGTCGGGGTTCACTGGTCGGGCTGCCCCGCCGGCTGCGGGAATCATCTGGTCTCGGAGATCGGACTTTTAGGCAAGCGGGCCAAGGTCGCCAAAGACGACGGAACAACCCGGGTGGTGGATGCGGTCGATATCTTTCTCGGCGGCCGCGGCGGGGTGCGGCCTCAAGCGGGCGTCAAGGTATTGGAGGACGTGCCGTGCGATCAGTTGCCGCAGATCTTGAAGGGGCTGGTCCGATACGTGGCCCGGGATAAAGCGGTTGAGGCGCGCAAGGGGGAGATGGTGTCGCTGACCGCCTTTGCAAACCTTAAGGTCTCCGAACCCGTAACAGAGACCCTCTCAAAGGAAACGACGACATGAGGGAGATCATCGCGATCATCCATCCGGATCAGGCCGCGGCCGCTCAGAGGTTTTTGCAGGAATCCGGCATTCATACCTATGCGATGTTGCGCGTTCTCTGGCAAAGCGAAGAGGACGGTCTGCCGTTTCAGCAATGCCGGCTCGGGAAACCCGAAGACATCCGGCTTCCTTCCGAGCGGATGTTCTGGATTGCGGTGGAAGACGACCGGCTGTCGTTCGTCGTGAACGAACTCGTCAAGATCAACCGGACGGGACGGATCGGCCACGGAAAACTGGTTGTGGTTCCCATCGAAAAGGCCGCTCCGGTTCAAGGAGACCGAATGGGGAAACTTTTATCCGGCCGGCGGAGCAGTCCTGGACGATCCGAAGCGAGGAGGTGAAAACATGAAACTCATCCGGACGATCAAGAGCGGCCACCCCGGCGCCTTGTTCTCGGCCTTTCTCTATTTTGACGTCAGCTTTATGGTCTGGGTGATTCTGGGACCCTTGGGAGTTTATATTTCCCAGGACCTGGGATTGTCGGCCGCTCAAAAGGGATTGCTCGTTGCGGTTCCGATCCTGGGCGGCGCCCTTTTGAGGATTCCGATGGGCATCCTGACCGATCGAATCGGGCCGAGGAGAACGGGGCTGACCGGGCTTTGCTTGACGCTGCTTCCTCTGGTATGGGGCTGGCTCTTTGCCGATGCGCTGGGCGAGGTGATCGTCGCGGGTCTTCTGTTGGGCGCGGCCGGCGCCAGTTTCGCCGTGGCCCTTCCTATGGCGAGCCGGTGGTATCCGCCCGAGCATCAGGGCATCGCCATGGGCATCGCCGGCGCCGGAAATAGCGGCACGGTCCTGACCATGCTGATGGCCCCGCGACTGGCCGAGCATATCGGCTGGCACGGCGTGTTGGGGCTGGCGGCGATCCCGATTCTGATCACCTTGGTAGTTTTCTTCTTAATGGCCAAGGAAAGTCCGAAGCAACCCGCATCGAGGCCGCTTTGGGAATACCTGCTCCCGTTCGGGAATCAAGATGCCTGGTGGTTCAATTTCTTCTACGGTGTGACCTTCGGCGGCTTTGTAGGGCTGGCCTCGTTTTTGGTGATCTTTTTCCACGATCAGTACGGACTGTCGAAGGTGACGGCCGGAACTTTTGCGGCGGCCTGCGTGTTTGCCGGAAGTTTTTTCCGGCCGGTGGGAGGATATCTGGCGGATCGCTTCGGAGGCGTTCGCGTCCTCACCGTGCTGTATGTCTGGATGGGGCTTATGATGACGGGCGTTGGCTTCCTGCCGTCATTGCCCGTTGTAACGGTCATGCTTTTTCTGGGAATGATGGGGTTTGGAATGGGCAACGGAGCGGTTTTTCAAATCGTTCCGAAGCGATTTGGAAATGAGATCGGCGTGGTGACCGGAATGGTCGGCGCGGCCGGAGGATTCGGAGGTTTCCTTCTCCCGACCCTTCTGGGTTCCTTGAAGGACTTCACCGGTTCCTTCAGCGCGGGCTTCTTGCTTTTTGGGTTCATCGGGTTTCTATCTTCAATATTTCTACAATCCATTTATCAGACATCGTGGCGTCGGACCTGGCTGGTCGCGCCGAGGACTGCGGCGGGATTATCGCCCGGCGGGCGCGTGGCGATGGAGGTCGTATTCCCCGATTAAGAGTTTGAAAGAAGGTGTCACTGCAGATTCAACGCGAGCAGTTTCGGCTCGGTCATCTCTTCGATCGCGTAGCGGACGCCCTCGCGTCCGAGGCCGGAATCCTTCACGCCGCCGTACGGCATCGGATCGATCCGGTAGCTCGAGACCTCGTTCACCATCAGCCCGCCAATCTCCAATTCCTCATAGGCCTGGAAGATTTTCTTTAGATCGTTCGTAAAGAGACCGGCCTGAAGACCGTACGCCGAATTGTTGAGCGAAGACAGGGCCTCGTCAAAGTCATGATAGGCAATCACGACCACCAGCGGCGCGAAGACCTCCTCGCTGCAGACTTTCATCATCGGTGTCACGTCGGTGAGGACCGTCGGCTCAAACATCCGACCTCGGCGCTTTCCGCCGATCAGGACCTTCGCCCCCTGCCGGACGGCCTCCTCCACCCACTGTTCCGTCCGCTCGGCCGCGTCGGAATTGATCATCGGCCCGACGTTCGTCCCCTCGTCCATCGGATCACCGGTCTTGAGCCCCCGGACCAGGTTCAGGAAGCGGTCCATGAACGGCTTGATCACCGGCTCGTGGACGAAGATCCGCTGGACCGAGATGCAGGACTGGCCCGCGTAGGAAAACCCTCCGGCCGCGCAGCGACGGGCCGCGAGGTCCAGATCCGCGTCCCGGTGGATGATCACCCCGGCGTTGCCGCCCAATTCCAGCAACACCTTTTTTTTCCCCGCCTTGGACTTCAGATACCATCCCACCTTGGCGCTCCCGGTGAACGAGAGCAGTTTGAACCGGTCGTCCGTCGCCATTTTCTGCGCGAGCTCGTTGGCGCAGGGAAGAATGCTGACCGACCCGGCCGGCAGTTCCGCCGTCGCGATGATCTCGCCCAGCATCAGGGCCGTGACGGGGGTCTTGGGCGCGGGCTTCAGCACGATGGGATTGCCCGACGCGATCGCCGGCGCGATTTTGTGGCCGACGAGGTTCAACGGAAAGTTGAAGGGCGATATTCCAAGGACCGGCCCGATCGGGAAGCGCCGGACGATCCCGACGCGAGATTCCGAACCGGCCGCGAGATCCAGCGGGATCACCTCGCCGCCCAGCCGCTTCGTCTCCTCGACCGCGGTCTGGAAATTCAGGATCGCGCGGGCGACCTCGCCGCGGGCGTCGGTGATCGGCTTGCCGGCTTCCCGGCAGATCATCCGGGCCAGCTCCTCGCTCCGCTCCCGGATCCCCTCCGTGATTTTCCGGAGCGCCTCGGCCCGACGGTACAACGGCATCCGTCGCAGCTCCGGAAAGGCCTGCTGGGCCGCGCGGATCGCATGTTCGGCCTCGGCCTCCTCGGCCTGATGGACGCTCCCGATCGCTTCTCCGTCGTAGGGATTCGTCACCTCGACCGCCTTCTTGCACGGCTTCCAGCTTCCCGCTAGGAAGATTTGATATTCCTTGATCATTACTCACCTCTTTAATCACAAAGTCGTGTTCCCCTCACTCGAAACGCCTGTGGAATTTTCCAGCGAGCCCCTACAATGAACACACGAACTGTCCGATCTCTTCCATGAAACGGAAGTTTTCCCGGTAATCGACCGGCGCCTCGATCACGGCCGGAACCTTCTGGGCGAAGGCCTCCCGCAGCGTCGGGGCCAGTTCCTTCGCCGCTCCGATCCGGTACCCCTTGGCCCCGTAGGATTCGGCCAGCCGCTTGAAGTCCGGATTCCCGAGACTCGTCGCAAATTCCCGGCCGAACTTTTTTTGCTGCTTCCATTTGATCAGGCCGTATCCGTCGTCGTTGAAAATCAGGACGACGAAGGCCAGGCCGAGCCGCCGCGCGGTCTCAAGCTCCGAGCAGGTCATCAAAAACCCGCCGTCGCCGCAGATCGCCAGAACGTTGCGGTCGGGGTTCGCCAGTTTGGCCGCGATCGCGCCCGGCACCGCGATCCCCATCGCCGCGAAGCCGTTCGAGATGATCACGGTATTCGGCACCGAGGCCGGGAAGATCCGCGCGATCCAGATCTTGTGGGCGCCGACGTCGCTGATCAGGAGGTCCTCTTTCCCCAGCGTCTCCCGGACGTCCCGAAGGATCCGCTGGGGCTTCAACGGGAAGCCCTCGTCGGACGCGCGGTCCTCCAGCTCCTTGAGGATGGAGGCCCGCAGCGTTTTCGGATAGCTCGTGTCTTTTTGTCCGCGGACTTCAAGCGTCAGGAGCTCCAGCGTCTCGCGGACGTCCGCCACGATCTCGACCGACGGCTGATAGTAGGCGTCCACCTCGCTCGGGGTGAAATCGATATGGATGATCGGCTTGTTGCCGTCCGGATTCCAATGCCGGGGGGCATACTCGACCAGGTCGTATCCCACGGCGATCACGAGGTCGGCGCGCTCGAAGCCGAACGAGATGTAGTCCCGCGATTGAAGGCCGGTCGACAGCAGCGCGAGATCGTCGTCCCACGGAACGAGGCCCTTTCCCATGAAGGTATTCGTAACCGGGATCCCGGTTTTTCGCGAGAAGGCCAGGAGTTCCTTGGACGCCTTGCCGCGCACCGCCCCGTTGCCGGCCAGAATCAACGGCTGGCGGGATTTCTCGATCAATTCCGCGGCGGTCTTCAAAGCCTGCCGATCGGGGGACGGACGGCGGGCCCGCAGGGTCGAGAGCGGCTCCTGCCCGATCTCGATGCCCATCACATCTTCCGGGAGTTCGATGTGGCAGGCGCCGGGCTTCTCGGCCTGTGCGATCTTGAAGGCCTTTCGGACGATCTCCGGGATCACCGAAGCCCGCTCGACGCGCGAGTTCCATTTTGTGAGCGGCTCAAAACAGCGAAGGATGTCGACGTACTGGTGCGACTCTTTGTGCAATCGCTCCAGTCCGGCCTGGGCCGTGATCGCGACGAGCGGCGCGTGGTCGAGATTGGCGTCCGCGATCCCGGTCGCGAGGTTGGTCGCGCCGGGGCCGAGCGTGGAGAGGCAGACGCCGGCCCTGCCCGTCAGCCGTCCGTAGACGTCCGCCATGAAGGCCGCGGCCTGCTCATGACGCGTCGGGATGAAGCTGATCGAGGAGGATTGCAGGGAATGGAGAAGGTCGAGGTTCTCCTCGCCGGGAAGGCCGAAGATGTACTTCACGCCCTCCCGTTCGAGGCATTTCACAAATAGGTCGGAGGCCTTCATTGGCGCTTAGCGTCGGTTAGTCGGCGGGTCCCGGCCATCGCTTGATGCACGAGTCGCGACGATTGTACTTCCACGTCCATGGTCCACCGTTCAACGACCTGACGTTTGATCACGGCTGATCGAATAATAATCCGCTGTTCTAAGGAAGCTCCGACGTGCCTTAGCGCTCAGGCCGGGGCCCACCGGCTACCTTGTCTTTTTCCTTTTCGCCTCGGCGCGGGATTCGGCCGTCGGCATGGTCATGCTCCAGGGATCGAGCAGCTCGGACAGCCGAGCGTCCGGCAGAACCTTCCGGGCCCGCGCGACTTCGCGCACCGTCCGGCCGGTCTTGTAGGCCTCTTTGGCGATCCGGGCCGCGGCGTCGTAGCCGATCACGGGCGCCAGCGCGGTGCACATCGCGAGGCTCTGCTCGATCATCGCCCGGTTCCGGGCCTCGTCGGCCTGGATGCCCTGGACGCAGCGCGTCGCGAAGTTTTCGGCCGACCGCGCGAGCAGCTTGACCGACTGGAGAAGATTGTAGGCCATGACCGGCATCATGACATTCAGCTCGAAATTTCCGGCCTGGCCGCCGATCGCGATCGCGAGATCGTTCCCGATCACCTGGGCCGCGACCATCAGAACCGACTCGGCGATCACCGGGTTGACCTTGCCCGGCATGATCGAGGAGCCTGGCTGCGTGTCCGGAAGGAGGATCTCGGCGATGCCGCAGCGGGGGCCGGAGCCGAGCCAACGGACGTCGTTCGCGATCTTCGTCAGGCTCACCGCGACCGTCTTGAGCGCGCCGCTCGTCTCGACCACGGCGTCCTTCGCGGCCTGGGCCTCGAAATGGTTTTCGGCCTCGCGGAACGCGCAACCCGTCTCCCGGCCCAGGATCGCGATCACGCGCTTGGCAAATTCCGGATGGGTGTTGATCCCGGTGCCGACGGCCGTGCCGCCCAGCGCCAGCTCCGAGAGGTTCTTGCGAGCGGCCTTCACGCGCTCGACGCCGAGATCGATCTGCCGCGCGTAGCCGGAAAATTCCTGGCCGAGGCGGATCGGCGTGGCGTCGGCGAGATGCGTCCGTCCGATCTTGACGATGGCATCGAACTCCTTCGCCTTGGCCGCGAGCGCTTTTTGCAATTTGGCCAGGGCCGGGACGAGATCCTTTTCGATCGATTCCAGCGCCGCGACATGGATCGCGGTCGGGATCGCGTCGTTTGAGGACTGGCCGAGGTTGACGTGATCGTTGGGATGGATCGCCCGCCCGCCGGACAGGGGGGCCTTTCCGCCGATCGGCTCGCCCAAAAGCTCGGCCGCGCGGTTGGCGATCACCTCGTTTGCGTTCATGTTGGTCGAGGTGCCGGAGCCGGTTTGGAAGATGTCGACGACGAATTCGCGGTCCAATTTCCCGTCGGCGACTTCGCGCGCGGCCAGGACGATGGCCTTGGACTTCTTTTTATCCAGCAGACCGAGATCCTCGTTGACTTGCGCCGCGGCCCATTTGATCAGGCCGAGCGCGCGGATGAAGGAGCGGGGGAACCGAAGGTCGCTGATCGGAAAGTTTTCGACCGCCCGGAGCGTCTGGATGCCGTAATAGGCCTCCGCCGGAACTTCCTTCTCCCCCATCGTATCGCGTTCGAGTCGTGTCTTCGGTTTCACAGGGCTCTCCCCGATTTTGGATTCATGATTATACGGTGGGATGATTGTACTGCAAGATGCGCGGGAACTCAACTTGGAAATGACCCCCCGGCGCACCCAGAGTGCGCCGGGGGTTTTGGTTTCGGCGTATCGTCCGTTAAACGTTGACCGGGACGGTCTTGATGGCCGACTTGACCTTGGAAATCATCTCCGGCGGGATGGAGGTCATCTTGTGCATGACCTTGGCATGATCGCCCATGATCCGCATCACCTCGTCCTCGGTTTCGGCCCGAATTTCAAACGCGCAGCCCCCCGTGGGGTTCGCATCCAGACATCCCAGCTTTTTGTACTGTTTCGTAGGCATGGCATCCTCCTTTAGGTTGAGAGAAGGGAGCGTCGAATCGCCCCCTTCCCGATTCTTCCCGTCCCTGGGCTTATTTCATCTTGTTCGGATTCTGATAGATCATCAAATGCGCATACGGCGTTCCCTCGAACATGATGTAGACGCCCATCTTGTTCGGCAGGCTGGCCAGTCCGGACGATTTGGAATCAAACGGGAAGAAAACCATCCAGTGCGGCGGCTCCTTCACCAGCTTGGCGCCCGCCTCGTTCTTCATCACAATATTTCCATCCTTTTCAAAATGCCAACCCCCTTGAGCCATGTAGGCGATCCCGGGAACGGTGTTCGTGGGTTTCGGCGCGTTGCTCATGAGATCGTTCGCCCACTGCATCGAGGCCGCGTCGCCGCAGAACGGATCCGGCTTCGCCTGGCCGTCGATATCCGGGATGCAGGTGAAGCCGTTCGTCCCCTTTCGGGCTTCCACCAACTTGCCGTCCGGGCCGGGGATCATGATCGTCGCATCCTTCGAGATTTCCGGCGGCGCGGCGCTCTCAGCCAGCTTGATCAATTGATCCTTGGACATCTTTCCGATCGGGCTACCGCCCTTCTCGGCCATCGATGCCGCTACGATACTCATGGATACCACCATCATTACGACCAAGCCAACGAACCCTTTTCGAATCTGCCCCATCAGCGCCTCCTCTGTGATTGGGTTATCACGAACCGGAACATGAAAAATGGCACGATCTCCTTGAAAAAACCGACACGTGTTCCTGCGAACCGAGCGATTCACCTCCTCTCAAGACAGTGTTTGATTTTGAAATGGAACGCCTGGAATGACTTTGAAGGATGGAGAGACCATTGCTTCCCCGGAGCGAAAGACGTCTGATCCTCTGACCCGGCCGTTTTTGATCCTTGAAAACGCCCCAAGGATAATCCTATTTTAGGGCTTCTGTCAAGAGACACGGAATTCCTTTTGACAGCCTCCATGGCAAATGGTATACATCATGAAAACTTCGTCTACGTCCTGATCCAGCGAGCAACGCGAGCGAGAGGGGGAGGCTCCAGCGGCCCCGCCGATGGAGGGGGCGACGCGAGCCCCTAAAAGATGATCAAACATCCGCTCATTATCGCCCACCGGGGGGCGTCCGGCCGTGCGCCCGAAAATACGATGGCCGCGTTCCGTCTCGCGGTCGAGCAGGGCGCGGACTGGATCGAGCTGGACGTGCACCAGACGGCCGACGGCCGTTTGGTCGTCCTTCATGATTTTTCGCTGCAACGCACGGCGGGGGACCCCCGGGCGGTCCGGGAGCTCTCGCTGGAGGAGATCAGGAAATTGGACGTCGGCTCGTGGCGGGACCGAAGCCGCCGGGCCGAACGGGTGCCGACGCTGGACGAGGTGCTGGCCTTCGCCGCCGGCCGGGTCGGGCTTATGATCGAATTGAAACGCGGCTCGCCTTTTTACCCCGAAATCGAACAACGGCTGATCGACACGATCGCCCGGCACCGGGCCCGAAACCGCGTCACGATCTCGTCGTTCGACCTCGCGGGCTTAAAAACCCTACGCGAGCTCGATCCCGAAATCCCGCTGGGTCTCCTGACCCGGAAGACGAAGCCGGGGGACATTTTGGACGAGGCCGGATCGTTAAACGTCCGGTCGATCCATATTTCGACTCATCGCCTGTCGAAAAACATCCTGACGCGGGCCCATTCAAACCGCTTCCCGGTTTATGTCTACACCGTCAACCGGCCCTCCCTCATGAAGCGTTGCCTTTCGATGGGCGCGGACGGACTGTTCACCAACTATCCCGACCGCTTGCGGGACCTCCTCCGAACCGGCAAGGACTGAACACAGACAGGCGCAGCCGGCCCTTCGCTTGATGCGCGAGTCGCAGTGATCGTGCTTTTTGCGTCCGGCGGAGGGTTCAACGACCTTGCGTTTGATAACAGTCGGTGGGACCTGACATCGTATTTCTATGGAAGCTACGGCGTGCCTCAGCGCCTAGGGCCGGCTGCGCCTGTCTTGTCAAACCGCCATAAAAACCCCTTGATGGAGTTGTCGGGGGCGTGTTAATATAATTCATCACTTAATCCATGGCCTAAAGCAGGTACGAGGAGCGATTGTTGCCCCGTCAAACGCCGTCACAAGCGTCCGGTCTCAAGACAAACGAACCCGCGAATCTTGAATCGATCCGAAGCCGTTGCGCGGAGATCCGAGACCGGCTGATCGGCGACGGCCTCTTTCAACCCCCGTCCGGGAAAGAAACCGCGGCGCCCGACGACGCGGTCAGCCGACTGACCTGGCGCGTCTCCCCCGAGCCTTTCCCGATCCCGGCCGCCGATCTTGAGGCGATCCGGGACCTGGGTCCCCGCTTGCTGTCTTTTTACACGGCGATGAACCGCCTCTATTTCGCCAGCGTCCGCGGCTCCCAGCCGAAGTGGATCAGCCGCTACCTCGACCAGGGGAAACCGGAAGCCGCCGTCGATTACGGACGGATGAACCGCTTCAAACAGCACCTGCCGGGCGTTATTCGACCGGACCTGATTCTCACCGACGACGGATGGATCGTGACCGAACTGGACTCGGTTCCCGGCGGCATCGGCCTGACCGGCAGCCTGTCGGATCATTACGCCGATCTGGGACACCCGATCATCGGCGGAACCAACGGCATGGTGGACGGTTTCGCCGGGATGATCCGGTCCGCGGCCGGGATGTCCGATCCGGCCCTGGCGATCATCGTATCGGAGGAATCCAAGGACTATCGTCCCGAGATGCATTGGCTGGGGGACCGCCTCAACCGGGCGGGCCTCCGGACCTTCGTGATCGAGCCGGATCGGATCCGCTTCGCGGAAGACGGGCTGAGCGTCGAGGATCGGGGCGCCGTCGTCCCCGTCGACGTGGTTTACCGTTTCTTCGAACTGTTCGATCTCAAAAACATCCCGAAATCGGAGCTGATCCTCTACAGCGCCAGGAAGGAAAAGGTCAGGATCACCCCTCCGGCCAAGACCCATCTGGAAGAGAAGATGGCCTTCGCCCTGTTCCATCATCCGGCGCTCCGGCCGTTTTGGACCGAGGCGCTGGGCGAGAAGACCGATGCGGCGCTTCTCCGGATATTCCCGAAGACCTGGATCGTGGACCCGCAGCCGGTTCCGCCCTACGCCGTGATACCCGGCCTGTCGATACGGCAGCGCCCCGTGAGCAACTGGGCGGAATTGTCGTCGCTCACGCAAAAGGAACGGCGGTACGTGCTGAAACCGTCCGGTTACTCCGAGATGGCCTGGGGCAGCCGCGGCGTCGTCGTGGGACACGACCTTCCCGAAAAGGAGTGGGGACAGGCGCTCGCCGACGCCCAGACTCATTTTTCCCGGTCCCCGTCGATTCTGCAGGAATTCCACGAGGGAAAGCAGTTTTCGATCTGGTACGACGACCCGGCCGAGGCCCAGCCGAAGCTCATGGCCGGCCGCGTCCGGCTGTCGCCGTACTATTTCGTCGCCGGGGAAAAGGCCGAGTTGGGAGGGATCCTGGCGACAATCTGCCCGTCGGACAAGAAGTTGATCCACGGCATGACCGAGGCCGTGATGGCCCCCTGCGTCGTGAAATCGTAGGGGCGATCCTCGTGATCGCCCTATATTCGGGCGAATACAAGATTCGCCCCTACAATGGTTACCATTAAATTAGGAGGCCGAATGGAAGATTGGCAACGAGAGCTCCAAGCCAGCATCACCAAACCGGAAGACCTCGCCCGCGAGCTGGGCGTGGATCCGGAGGCGATCCGGGACGTCATGAAGGAATACCGCGTGCGGATCACCCCGCACGTGCTCAAGCAGATCAAGGAAAAGGGCGACGCCGTCTGGAAACAAGTCGTTCCGGAAGCGGTCGAGGGCGACGACCTCCTGGCGGCGGCCGACCCGCTCAACGAAGACGCCGACAGCCCCGTGCCCCACCTCGTCCACCGCTATCCGGACCGCGTCCTGTTGATGGTCACGAACCAATGTCCCATCTATTGCCGTTTCTGCACGCGCAAACGGCTGGTGGGCAAGCCCGGGTTCATCTCCAAGGGGGATCTTGACCGTGCGGTGGATTATATCCGCGGCCATTCGGAAATCCGGGACGTCATCCTCTCCGGAGGCGATCCGCTCCTGCTGACGGACGATCATCTCGAACGGGTCCTCAGGGCCCTTCGGGGAATCCCGCACCTGGAGATCATCCGGATCGGAAGCCGAGTTCCGGGAAGCCTCCCGTCGCGGATCACCGAAAGGCTGTGCGCGATGGTCAAGAAATATCATCCGATCTATATGAACCTGCATTTCAACCACCCGGACGAGATCACGCCGGAGGTTAAGCGGGCCTGCGAACGGCTGGCCGACGCCGGCGTCCCGCTCGGAAGCCAGACGGTTCTGCTCAAAGGCGTGAACGACGATCCGGAAGTGATGAAACGGCTGATGCAGAAGTTGCTCGCCTGCCGGGTCAAACCGTACTACATCTATCAGGCCGATCTGACCCGGGGAACGAACCATTTCCGGACGCCGGTGGAGGACGGGCTGACGATCCTCAAGGCGATCCAGGGTCACACGTCCGGCATGGCCGTGCCGCATTACGTGATCGACGCGCCGGGGGGAGGGGGCAAGATCCCGCTGCTGCCGGCCGACTACCTCGTCGAGATCAACGGCCGGGAGGCGGTTCTGAAAAACTACGAAGGCCGCGTCTTCCGGTATCCGCAGGCCGAGCCGGAGAAGGTCTCGACGGCGCCGCAGCGCGCGAAGGGGCCCTTCAAAATTCTGAACAACGGAGGCGGCGAATGATCAAGAGCGACCGGTGGATTCGAAAGATGGCCAAAGAACACACGATGATCTCGCCTTTCGAGGAAAAGCAGATCCGGGAGGGCGTGATCTCGTTCGGCGTCTCGTCCTACGGCTACGACATCCGGATCGCGGACGAGTTCAAGATCTTCACCAACATCAACACGACGATCGTGGACCCCAAAAACTTCGACCTGAGGTCGTTCGTCGATTTCAAGGGGCCGGTCTGCATCATCCCGCCCAATTCGTTCGCTCTGGGCATGAGCGTGGAGTATTTCAAGATCCCGCGCAACGTGATGACGATTTGCGTGGGCAAGAGCACGTACGCCCGCTGCGGCATCATCACGAACGTCACGCCGTTCGAGCCGGAATGGGAGGGGTTCGTGACGCTGGAAGTTTCCAACACCACCCCGCTGCCCGCCAAGATCTACGCCAACGAGGGCATCGCCCAGGTGGTCTTCTTCGAGAGCGACGAGCCCTGCGAGACCTCCTACGCCGACAAGAAGGGCAAATACCAGGCCCAGCGCGGAATCACCGTTCCAAGGATATAACTTCTTCCATATCGAGATACTGGACCGTCTTTTTGCAGAGCTTCAAAAAAACCTTTCAGGGTGGTTCGGACGCAAAAAGCGGTCTCGTGAATTGATCTCCGAGATTCGTAACGACCTGTCGCAGCTTAAGGAAAGCGCTGACGAACTTGGCTGGCAAACGTCGAAACCCGTACAAACAGGAAAAACGTCTGCAAAGGTTATCAGCCGATGCAGTCAGATCTCATAATTACACGAAGCGTTCTGAAAATTTTCTTAGAAGGAAGTTTCAGAAAGCCAAGGGGAAAAAGAAGCGTACCCGTGCTCTGGCATTAAAGGTGATCCACTATCTTGATGGGAAGGATCGTGTGCGCCGTGAGGATATCATGCAGGACTTACTTGCTGATCAATCTTCATACAGAAGTAACGAAGTTGACAATATCATTCGTCTTCTCCACCAGGCAGAGCTTGTTAGAGCAATGCCGGGGCGCTACTCTATGGTGGAAATTCGATGATCCACTCGATGGTGTCAAATCAACCTACTGAAAATAGCTATGGACTTCTAAGACATTCATCATGGTTGTCCACGTTTCGGAGGATAATCTCTGAGCGCTGCTTACCGTATTCCCACGTGAAGCGGTACTGCCTGTTTACATAACCTTCAAAGATTTTCGCGCCGTGACTTCCAACGGCGTTTTTGACCTCATGGGTTTTAAGGGAAGGATGACGGGGGCTCTGTTCCAGAAGGAGGATCTGTTTCTGAAGTTGAAGGTACACGTCATTCGGCAAGCGTTCGGCCTGTGATAGAAAATGAGCGGTGGCCGCCAGCGTGAAGGGCATGGCTTATTTCTTCTTCCGCCGCTTGGCCATCTCGCTCAGCATCGCCTCACCGCTTCGGAAATGCGTGATTCGTCCCTCCTCGATGTCTTTTGAGGCTGCCTTCTCCCCTTTCTGCCAACGGCTGGTCCAGAAAAATGCCTGTGAGGCTGGAATCGTAATATGGGGGATCAGTACGATAGACCCGTCCTCCCGCTGTTCACACTCGAACATCGAGATATTCTCCGGAACGAACTCCTTCGGCAGAGTGATCTGGTTGCGTTTACCCAACAGCACATGTTTTATCTGTGTCGGCATGGTTTTCCTCCTCAAGCACCGATCAGTTTACCTGAAATCCGTATCGCTGTCAAGCGGAATATCCGCAAAGCGGAAAACAGCGGACCGGCTTAGAAGACGGGTTTAAAAACCTGCTCGTAAAGCAGCTCGGCGAGCCGACGATAGCCCTCGGTGGTCAGGTGGAGGCCGTCGTTGGAATAGGCCTCGGCCAAGCGGAGCGTCTCCGGCTCGGCCGTCGCCGCGAAGAGATCGACCACCGGCTGCGGCCGGCTCCGGGCGTATTCCATGATCAGACGGTTGAGCGTTTGGCGCGGAGGAATCCCGTCGTCGAATCCGAGAATCGAGGGAAGCGTCACGGCGACGGCCCGGCCGCCCGCGCCGCGGACCCGCTCGTAGATCGTGACAAGGTTCCGCATCACCTCCGAGGGCCGCGCGCCCCAGCCGAGATCGTTGGTCCCGCCGAGAACAACGACATAGTCCGGCCGGAGCGGGAGGACATCCGTTCCAAGACGCATGGCCATCTCGGCCGTCAGCTCCCCGTTGACGCCGCGGACCAGAACCTCCGCCGCCGGACCCAAGCGCTCTTGAAGAAAACGGCCGTAGGGCGTGGCCGCCCCGGCCGGGTTCGCGGCCGTTGGCGATTGATAACCCACCGTGAGGCTGTCGCCGAACGCGACGATCCGAAGCGGCCGGGCCATGATGAATCCTCCCTTCAAAAAAACACGACGTCCGGTTGAATTTCCCGGCTGCCGTAGGATACACTGTACGATCAACGGGGTTCAGTATAATCCTTCTCCCCGATCAGGACAAGGAGGCCATCGCCATGAAGGTTCAAGCGCCCGATCTCACCCGCCGGTTTCCCCGAAGCCCCGGGGAAAGGCTCGGAGGATACGCCCATCTCGCCCGCATGGCCGACAAGGCGCGCGCCAAGGCGGCCGGCACCGTCGGGGAATACATCTACCCCTGCCCGCTGGACCAGGCGCTTCTTGAATTCCTGGGGATTGACCCGGACGCTTTCTACGAAGCGGCCCGGAAAAAAGACGACCGGGAACTCCTGGCCTGGGTCCGGGAAAACGCGGCATCCAAAAATTCCGAAGAAGTCGAGAGCTGGAATCGGGCGTTTCTCTGCCGGAAACCCCGGAACGAAGAAAGCCAGCGACGTTTCGATGAAATCCGGAACCGGCTCGCGCCGCATCGCACCGACATCACGGCCTGGCCGGATCTATTAGACCTGGAGGAAGGCCGCGAGGTGCCGGCGCGGACGGCGCGTTGAAGCGGTTGTTTTTCCGCTTGACAACATCCCCCGCTCCGTGGTAAATAGTAACAATTCCTAAATAGGAATTAGTCTTAACAAATGCCCCTCGCGCCATCGAGGATGATGATGACGATGCTGACCCCCGAACAGATGCGGAAACGCTTCCAGGAGCGCCGGCTTAAATTCACAAGCCAGCGCTACGCCATCTACCGGGCGCTGGCCGCCTCCAAAGAACACCCGAGCGTGGAGGATCTTTACTCGACGGTCAAGAAGGCCTACCCGACCCTTTCGATGAACACGGTCTACAACACCCTCGAGAGCCTGAAGGAAATCGGCATCGCGTCGGAGATCAGCCTCTGGCACGACAAGGCCCGCTTCGACGCGAACCCGGCCTCGCACCATCATCTGGTCTGCCTGCGATGCAAAAAGATCGAGGACCTCTACGACGACACCCTGAACTGCCTGGCCCTGTCGCCCAAGGCCAAGCACCGCTACCGGATCACCGGGCACCGCGTCGAATTTCACGGCTACTGCAGCGACTGTAAACCCAAAACGACCCAACCCACAAAAAGGAGGAAACCCCAATGAGCAAGAAAGGCTTGAAAGGAACGAAGACCTGGGAAAATCTAAAAGAAGGGTTCGCCGGGGAATCCCAGGCCAACCGGCGTTATCTCTATTTCGCCCGTCGCGCCGACATCGAGGGACAGCCGGACATCGCCGGCGTGTTTCGCGACACGGCCGAGGGCGAGACCGGCCACGCCTTCGGGCATTTTGATTACCTGGCCGAGATCGGCGACCCGGTCACGGGCGTGGCCGTCGGCGATACAGCGGCCAACCTGAAATCGGCGATCGAAGGCGAAACCTACGAATACACCCAGATGTATCCGGGCTTCGCGAAGACCGCCCGTGAAGAAGGGTTCGCGGAGATCTCGGAATGGTTTGAGACGCTGGCCAAGGCCGAGAAGTCCCATGCGGGGCGCTTCACCAAGGCCCTGGACACCATCAAGAAATAGCTCCTCATCGGGGGCCGGAGCCGGCCCGGCATCGATCCGGCCCCCGGGTTTTATGATAAGGAACGGCGATGATCGCATTCGACTCTCCCCGATTCAAGGAAGCGGAAGCCTTCCAGGCCGAGACGTCGCGGGTCTACGAGATCTGCAACGGCTGCCGGAGATGCTTCAACCTCTGCCCGTCGTTCGACGTGCTGTTCCGCGGCATCGACGACAAGGACGGCGAGGTGGGCGCCGTGGAGGCTCCGGTTTTAAATCAAGTGGTGGATCTCTGTTACTACTGCAAACTCTGTTTTAACCACTGCCCGTACTGTCCGCCCCACAAGTACGACCTGGATTTTCCCCGGCTCATGCTTTGGGGAAAATACCTGAAGGCCGGCCGGCGGCGGCCCGGTTGGCGGGACCGGCTGTTGGTGGATGTCGACCTGATGGGCCGCTTGGGCGGGATGCTCGCTCCGCTGGCCAATTGGGCCATCCGTAAATCGTTCATTCGCCGGCTGATGGAGGCGCTGATCGGCCTCCATCGGGAACGGCTCCTCCCGGCCTTCCATCGGCAATCCTTCGCCGCCTGGTTTCGCCGAGCATCCGAACCGGGCAGGGGCGCGGCGCGCCGCGCCCCTGCACAGGAAAAAATAGCGCTCTTCTACACCTGTTACGTCAACCGGCACGATCCGGAGATCGGCAAGGCCGCGATCCAGGTCCTCGGGAAAAACGGAGTCGAGGTGATCTGCCCGGAACAGGAATGCTGCGGCATGCCCTATTTCGACATCGGAGATCTGGACGCGGTTCGGGAGAAGGCCCGGTCGAATTTAAAGAGCCTGGCGGCCGCGGTGGATGCGGGCTACAAAATCGTGTCCCCGATGCCGACCTGCAGCCTGATGCTGAAGAAGGAATATCCGGACCTCCTCCGGACGGAAGAGGCCCGGAAGGTCGCGGCCAACAGTTTGGACCTGTGCGAGTATCTGATGAAACTCGAAGGACAGGGAAAGCTCGCGAAGGATTTCGTCTCCGGCCCCGGCAAGATCGCCTACCAGGTGCCCTGTCATCTCCGGGACCAGAACATCGGGTTGAAGTCCCGCGACCTGATGAAGTTGATCCCCGGCGCGACCGTCGAGGTGATCGAGCGCTGCTCCGGGCACGACGGAACGTTCGGGGTGAAAAAGGAATATTACGATCTCTCGCTCAAGGTGGGACGGAAGGCTTTTTCGGCCGTCGACGACGCCGAAGCGGACGTGGCGGCCTCGGATTGCCCCCTGTCCGGGCTGGCCCTCGAGCAGAGCACCGGGAAAAAATCGGTCCATCCCGTTCAGGTGCTACAAAAAGCCTACGGGTTGAAATAAGAACGCGAGATTCCGATGAACCCGCTTCGGATGGAAGACATCAAACCGCTTTCGGAATACGAAGCCGTTCGAGGGGAGTTCCGCGAACGGATCATCGCGCTCAAGAAACGGCGGCGCGTTTCCCTCGGCGACCGGATCACGCTGGTGTTCGAGAACCGGGACACGATCCTGTTCCAGATCCAGGAGATGATGCGGGTGGAGCATATTTACGATCCGGCCAAGATCCAGAACGAGCTGGACACCTACAACCCGCTGATCGCCGGCCCGGGCGAGCTGTCGGGCACGCTGTTCATCGAGATCACCGAGCCCGGCCGGATCAAGGAGATCCTGGATCAACTTCGAGGAATCGACGACGGCCGCCGCCTTTTTTTCGAGATTGGCGCGGACCGGGTCGACGGAGAATTCGAAGAAGGCCACAGCAACGAGGAAAAGCTCAGCGCGGTTCATTATGTCCGGTTCCGGTTCTCGCCGGAGGAGCGGAAGGCCTTTCAAAACGATGCCGTTCCGGCGGCGCTGATCGTGGACCATCCCAACTATCGGGCCCGAACGGTTTTGGAAAAAGAAGTCCGCCGCGAGCTCGCGGGCGATCTTCAGTAGGCGGAGGGGGCGACGCGAGCCCCCTATAATAAGAGCTTATCAAGGAGGAAATCGCCATGAAACGAAATTCACAGGAATGGTTCATCGCACGAGGGACGGGGCTTGCGGCCGTGCTCTTCGTCCTGCTCCTCGGTCCCATGCAGGCCGCCGGCGCCGAGACAAAAAGCTACATGCCGCCGATTCCGATGGGTCTGGATCAGGATCAATTCTACGTTCCGAAAGACAACCCCCTGACCAAGGAGAAGATCGAGCTGGGGCGGCAGCTCTTTTTCGACAAGCGCCTGTCCAAGGAAAACACGATCGCCTGCGCCGTCTGCCACGTGCCGGCGCTCGCCTTCACCGACGGCCAGCCCGTCTCGGCCGGAGTCCGGCACCAGCAGGGAGGGCGAAGCGCCCCGATGGCGATCAACCGCGCCTTTTCCAAGGCCCAGTTCTGGGACGGACGGGCAGCCACGCTCGAAGACCAGTCGGTCGGTCCCTTCGTGAACCCGGTCGAGCACGGTTTTGCCGATTACAAGGAAATGATCGACAAGATGAACAAGATCGAGGGTTATAAGAAGGAGTTCAAGGAAGTCTTCGGGGGGGAGATCACGGTCGACAGAATCGGCAAGGCCATCGCCAGCTTCCAACGGACCATCCTCTCAGGCAACAGCCCGTTCGACAAGTACGACGTCGGCGGGGATGAAAATGCCCTCTCGCCCGCCGCGAAGCGCGGGCTGGACCTCTTCCGGAACAAGGCGCGCTGCACGAAGTGCCATTCCGGTTTCAATTTCACGGACGAGAAGTTCCACAACCTCGGAATCGGGTTCGACAAGGACATGGTCGACACCGGACGCTTCCACGTCACCAAGGACAAGAACGACATGGGCGCGTTCAAGACCCCCAGCCTGCGGGAAATTTCACGGACCGCGCCGTACATGAACGACGGCCGCTTCGCGACGCTGATGGACGTGGTGAATTTTTACAATCAGGGAGGGATCAAGAATCCCTTCCAGGATCCGCTGATCATTCCGCTGGATCTGACCGAAAACGAGAAAAAGGATCTGGTCGAGTTCTTGAACAGCCTCAGCGGGGAAGGGTGGCAGAACATCACTCCACCATCGGAATTCCCGATGTAACACAAACGACTTTATCCTGTTGCATCGGCGGGTCCCGTCCTTCGGCAGCCCCATCCGTCCTCACTGCGGATTCTCCGAAGTTTTATTCGGGGAACCACACGAAAGTACCCTTGGCTTTTCCGTTGCAGGCGGACGGGGCGCCCCGCCTGCGGCCACCCGCCGAGTGTCGCACTGAATTTGTCGTCTGTATTCGTAATTACCGATTGACGAAGGAACCCGGCCGCCCGTAGAATAGAACGTACGGTGGTTCCTATGACGAGGGAGACACGTTATGCCCGTGAGTGAGAAAGAAGTCCTGAGCGCCCTGAGCCGGATCCAGGATCCGGATCTTCACAAAGACATCGTGACGCTGGGCTTCGTCCAGAACATCAAGATCCAGGATTCACAAATCGGCTTCGATATCGTCCTGACCACGCCCGCCTGCCCGGTCCGGGACCAGATGCGCGACGAGGCCCAACGCCTCATCGCGGCCCTGCCGGGCGTATCCAAGGTGAACATCAACATGACGTCCAACGTCACCAAAGGAATCAGCGGCGTCAAGGAGGATTACATCCCGCGGGTGAAGAACGCGATCGCGATCAGCAGCGGCAAGGGCGGCGTGGGCAAATCGACCGTCAGCGCGACGCTCGCGGTCGCCCTGGCCGAGACCGGCGCGAAGGTCGGCCTGATGGACGCCGACGTCTACGGGCCGAACATCCCCATGATGATGGGCGCCGGAACACCGCCCCATCAGTCGGGAAACAAACTCATCCCGGCCGAAAGCCACGGCGTCAAAATCATGTCGATGGGCTACCTCGTCCCCGAAGACCAGCCGATCGTCTGGCGCGGCCCGATGATCCACGGGGCGATCCAGCAGTTTCTCCGGGACGTCGAGTGGGGCGATCTCGATTACCTCCTCGTCGACCTCCCGCCGGGAACGGGCGACGCGCAGCTCTCGATCTCGCAGCTGGTGCCGCTGACCGGCGCCGTGATCGTGACCACGCCCCAGAACGTCGCGCTGCACGATTCCAAAAAAGGGCTGGGCATGTTCCAGAAGGTGAATGTCCCCGTCCTCGGGATCATCGAGAACATGAGCTACTTCATCTGCTCGCATTGTCAGGAGCGGACCGAGATCTTCAGCCACGGCGGGGGAAAGCTCGCCGCCGAGAAACTGGGCGTCCCCTTCCTTGGAGAAATCCCCATCGATCCCGAGGTCCGTGTCGGCGGAGACAGCGGCGAGCCGATTCTCATCTCCCATCCGAAATCGCCCGCCGCCGAGGCCTTCCGCACGATCGCCAGGGCCGTCGCGGCCCAGATCAGCATCCAGAACGCCAAACGCCAGACGCTCAAGATCATCGGCTGACGCTGATTCAGAATCCGCATATATTTATCTGAGAACCGGCCACAGAGGAGCGGATATTAAATTCTTAAGCTATCTTGTTTGGGTCGGTTTAGAACAGCGGCAGGGTGCTTAACTACCTGTCCGTGAAATCGGGGCTACCTCATTGACCCCTTTACTTCAAGTCTGAAGGTGTTGCACTTACTGGTTGAATGCAGGATTTTGAAATTTCCCCTTTCTGAGGAGTTACGGACCCAGCTGATCGAAGAAGCTAAGCAAATTATAAAAAAATAGGCAATCAGAGTATAAGGTTTCATTTGACAAGATGATTGAAGAAATAAGTGCCAATCTTCCAAATTAGGACAGGCCCCAAAAAAGCGCTCGGTTTTCTGTAACAGCCGAGGGCGATTTTCGAATAATCTATAGTAACCCTTTTATCATTTTATTTAACACCGGTCGATGGTGTGTCGCAGTTGCGGATCATCCGTGATATAAAGAATGTTCCCAGGAACCCTCTGCTCGAAAATCTCCTCGATACCATCAACTGTGACAATGGAATAATTTGGATATACAGCCCCAGTTTTCTTCTCTTCGAATTGTCGTGCCGTACATGGATGCCAACGTTCGGTCCCGATCTTCTTCAATAACTCCTTATGTCCTGGGCCCAAATCATAAATAACCATTTTATCTAAATAAGGTAGGAACGGACGAAAATACAAAGTAATTGTCATACCTAAATCTTCTCTTTTATAACCAGGTGGAACTACAAACCATCTCGGAAGGCGTGATTCTGCAGCTAACTGAAACTCAGATTCAATAAATCCATATTGTAGGTTACAGGCACTTAGTAAAATCCACACAAGAAGGGAAAATACTACAATTAACCTCATCTCTCTGATCCAGCACATTAATTACCCTTGCATGATTTGCAATCACCCTTTCCCACATTATGTATAAGGCATGCAAAAACGTTAGAATTGCATATTGTACAAGGGCCAAATGGACCCATTAAATAAGTTGTTGCATTGGTTATCCAAGATGAAAAATTACATTGATGTAATTCATAACAATGATCATGTGTAACACAGCATTGTTTCGTGCAAGGGTTGCGATTAAATTTTCCGGCTGGCCACGAGCATTCTTGATCCTGCCTCCCAAACCCCGGAGCAAAATTTCCGCTCGAGTGAGTAGCAACCATCAATAGACCCGTCGGGTCAATCCGGTCAATTGGATTGTCCCCAACATACGCGTATGGATGAAGCATTTCAGGGCGCTTGATTAGACGCGGAACCATCAATTCCATTGGGCCGTTAGGAGAAGAAATAAAGCCCCCCAAGAGTGGATCTTCACTCAAAAACCTATGTAAGTTTGGATTGTAATACCTTGCACGATAGTAATATAATCCCGTGCCATCATTTTCGCGTCCCGTAAACTGGAATGAGTTAGAGCTGGTTGTGCCAGTTGCAGTGGTTTTTCCAAATGGTTCATAGGTGTACTCGGTTTGCACGGTACCGGAGGTGTCGGTCAAGGCCAATGTAGAGCCCAGTCCATCGGTGAAGAACGATTGGGTTCCCGCGCTGTCTGTTCGTGTCAAGAATTCATCCATACCCAAGCCCGTTATCAGGTTGGCGGTTGGCGTTGTTCCGGAAAGTTCCTGTACAGGGTTCTGACCGTCGTATAAATAACTCGTAGGAACACCACTGATGGTCTTGGTAATTCTACGCCCTACCGCATCATATTCAAAGCTTGCCCCAGCCATCGAGGCCAACCGGTCACGCGCATCCCATGTGTAAATGTTGCTCCCATCGTTTGTCAAATTTCCGTTA
>DATIYJ010000057.1 GCA_035517655.1 Nitrospiria bacterium
GTAGATCTTGCCCGTCGGGTTCGCCACCTGCAGCTTGCGGTCGAAGTCCACGTCGATCATGTCCGGCGCGTTCGGATTGTATTTTAACGCCCGATCCGCCGCGATCACGTTGAAGCTCTTCACCGGCGCGTCCGCCGGGCAAACCGACTTCGCCGACGCCGGAATCTCATCCCGGCCCGGCAGCTTCTTCAGATCCGGGACCTCTTTATCCAGCACCCGGATGATCCCCCAGCTCCCTTCCGAAAGATGGGAAGCCCGGCCGTTATAATGGAGGTAGTCCCCGGCCATCTGCTGGGGCCCCCCGGCTTTGCTGACTAGATCATAGCGTTCGGCAATGCCGACATGCTGTGCATTCCGGAAATCCGAATGCTCGGCGTAGCGCTCCGTCCGGAAGGCGTGGCCGGCCACATGCCAAGTGTGCGTCTCATTCATTAATGTGTGCAACAAACGGAATACGATGGTATCCCCCAGATAGGCCCGAAGCAGCGGCGTGCTCGGGTCCTGATAAACCCGGCTTGAAAAAACCATCGACGGCTCCGGTTTGAACTTCAACCGCCTGGCGATCGACTCGGCCCGGAAGTTTAAACCGCCGCCCGTGGTATGCGTCCCGCCGTTGAGCATCGTGATGGCCACCTTGTCCAGATCATACGGCATTTTAAACGACAGCGTCTGACCGGCGTCGATCGAGGCCTGAACCGTCTGTCCCGGCGGGTTTCCCACCGTCACGACCTGAGCGGTCGTCGGCACGGTGTCGTGCGGCATCACCACCAACTCCCGGAAGCTGCCGTTCACCCCGTAGCCGATCGGCTCGGTCGAATGGATATCGGCAATCGGTCCGCTCCGGATCTCCTTCCCGGTTTTCGGATCATGGTAGGTCGACCCGTAGGGCTCCACGATCATCGCTCCCACGCCGCCGTGCGGCCAGGTGGTCGCGCCGAAGGCATGGTCATGCCAGAAGACCGTGCCGACGTCCGCATCCACCCACATCCGGTACCGGACAAACTCGACCGAGGCGATCTCGTTTTTCTCGTGATCGAAGCGCAGCGGCTCCGTGAAGGTGATGGTGTCCCCTTTGATATCCTTGATCCAGAGGACCTCCGAGGTCTTCACCTGCTCCATCCCGATCATCAGGTCGGTTCCCACATGGAACGGCGTCGCGCCCTCCACCATCTTGATCTGGATGCTGCTCGAACCGGCCTTCGCATCGGCGGTCAGGACGGCGTTCATCGGAGGCGGAAGGCCCTTATGAACCTTTTTCTCCAATTCGCTGAAGGGGCGAACCGACTGCTCGTAAGAAAAGCCGGTGATCACCCCGTCGGAGGCCTGGTTGTCGAACTGGATGAAGTGCGGGTGGATATTGATCTTCGACATCTGGAAGTTCGTGGTGTCGTTGTCCAACCATTCGCTTTTCAGGATCACATCCACGCAGTCATAGACGCTGGAGCGATAGACCAAGGGAATCGTCTTATCTCCGGCGGGATTGGCCTTGACTTCGGCCTCCTCATCTTGAAGGACAAAGAGCGTCCCGTTGGGATCCAGCACCGGCTTTTCCTTGCCGAGCGCCTTCGTCAACTGGATCGGCGTCTGGATGAAATGGATCGTATACTGTTTTCTCCCCGCATTGGAAGGGCAGAGACTCCACCGCCCCTGCTCTCCCGGTTTGGCGGGCTGGTTTGTTTCCTGGCCCTGGGCGCCCTTGCTGCCCGGGTCGGTCGACAAGGCTCCGTTGTCCTTATCCATATGGATCGGCTCCAGCCACGGGGCCGGTCCATGATGACGCGCAAACGGAACCCGTTTTCCAAAATGCGGCCTGAAATTCGGCCAGGCGAGCTTTCCCGTCTTCTCATCAAACAGCATCGGCGGCCGCTTCCCCGGCATCGGCGATTTGTACTTCGGCCACTCAAACGCGCCGGTCACTTCCGGCTCGCCCATCGCTTTGTTCCCGTCCCAGGTCCAGTCCCATACCGTCGCGTCATAGGCCTCGATCTGGCCCTTCTCGTCGGCAGTATGGCCCGGCTGGCCGGCCGGCGGAACCATCATCTTGACCCAATCCTTGATCGAAATATCCGGAATCGGTTTCGACCAGTCGGTCTTGTTCGCCGTGATATGCCACTTCTTATCATACCAATCCATCGTCCTATCGACCAGCTTGTCGGAGGTCACGGCCGGCTTCATCCGGCCCTTCCGGTCGGGAAGCTCCTGCAAGGGCGGCATGATGTCGGTGCTGCCGAACGGATAGTTTCCGATCTGCAACGTGTTGTACACCCGCCAGTAACCCCACATCCCGGCGACATAGTGATGCGCCACGTGACAGTGGAACAGGAAATCCCCGGCCAGCTGCTGGCAGAGTCCGGAACCGCACTCGGTCTGGAGATCGACAACTTCGGAAGGCCCGATCACCTGGACGTCCACCCGATCGGAGGTCGTGCGGACTTCCGGGAACTTCACCGGACCGTTTGAGGCCGCATTCATGAGGAAGTCGGCCTTCCCGTCGGCTTTCGGCTGGCGAAGCCACCGGATCGTTCCGCCGTGCGGATGGTGCGAATGAAAGACCTCGCCGCCCCCGTGGACCAAGCGGAACTTGGCCGGGTCCCCCATATAAGACCGCGGGATGGTCGTGGGAACGTCGCCGAAGGTGTAGGCGCTGTAGGAAAGCGACTCATCCTCGATGTGGAAATACTTTTCCTGAAGCGCGAGATTGTTGATTCCGAACGGTTCGCTGCGATAATTGAGCGCCCGAGCGGAGGGACGGTAGGCGTCCGTGTTGGGGTCCCGCTGCGGAATCATCTCGCCGTTCCGGTTCAAGGGCCGGAAGGACTCATCCCCGATTTCATGATAAATGATGACGAATTCCCGGAAGTCGGGCGCGTCGGGCTGATCGATCATCACCTGCCAACCGCTTTTCGTCTCTTTTCCGGTGATCGGATCCAGATAACGCGATCCCATCGGCTCGACGATGAAGGTCCCGATCATCCCGAGACTGGACTGTTCGCGACCCACATGGCTATGAAAGGTATGGCCCCCTTCTTGCTCGTCCGGACGGATGTACCATTCAAAGACCTGGCTCTTGCCCGGTTTGACATCGGAATCCGGATTGGCCATGGTGGCGGCCTGGCCGGTTGATTTCACAATCATGCTGGAGCCGTGGATGTGGAGGCTCACGTCATCATCCTTCATTTGGTTCCGGAGGGTGATGATGACGCAGTCCCCCTGGTTCCCGCGAATATTGAGCGGCTGGATGGTATCGGTCTGCAGACCGGTTGTGACCGCGCCGGGATCGTAGCCCGGCTTCTTACGAGCCTCCTGGTTGGCCTTCTCATCGGCGCGGGCCTTTTCAACATTTCCGGTCAGAACATACATATATCCGGGAAAGTAATCCAACCACTGGTTGATCGTGATCTCGATATTGATCGCAGAGATGTCATATTCCTTGACCGGAGCGTTCGCCGGACAATGGCCTCCGGAAGCTACGCTTTCGCTGGTGCTGGCCGGACCCAGGATAAAGCTCCGATCCATTTGCTGCATCGTGCTCATGTCGGCGAACGGCCCCGAACCGCCCGCGTGTCCTTCACGATTGTTTGGCTGCATCGCGGCCATGCCGGCCATCGATCCCCCGCCGTTTGCCCCGGCCGCATGCCCATGGCCCCCATTGGCGATCTCGTCCATCAGCTTCTGCATGGCCGCGTTCACCTGGTCTTCATGGCCGGTGCGGCCTTCGGCGGCGTCTTCACGGACAATCTGCTCTTTGAACTTCTCCTGCCATCCGGGTGCCGCTGTGTTCGGCGAATCCGGACCGGACGGCGGCGCGTATCCGGTCTCCCCGCTGATGACAACGCCCTTCGTCGCGAGCGTCAGCAAAAGAGCCAGCAGTCCGCTAAAAACAGCGCTTCTTACATTTTTCATCGGGCGATCTCCTATCGTTGTGATTTTTTAGTTCCTAATTATTAGGGCTTCGAGACGATTTTCTTTAATCGGGATAACCGGATTGAACGGGCGCTTTTCAACAGGCGGCGTTTTAAGGAACGTGTTCATGGAAAGCACTGGCCACGAATCAAGCTAATCCGATCAAGTGTATTCGGTGTTAAAAATTGAACAAACTGTCTACAATCCAACGTGGAGCCCACTAATTACACCTAAAAAACAATTTTGTCAAGGGTAAAAATTGAGGCCGGTTTGAATTGAATCCACACATCGAGCGGGGTCCATGGTTGAGAGACCGGGGTTCCCCATAAAATCAAGGAAAGCCGACCTTCACGGTGACACGGCTGCTCTTAACACCGGGGAGATCAACCGACATAATGTACGAATCGGATGAAATTTCTATGGTTTGGTGGGCATCGATGTAATGGTTGGCCACATTGCGGGCCAGGGGAACGCCCCTAGCATCCAACAGATCGTAATAGACATAAACCCTTTTCCGGATCTCCGAATTGTTTCGAACCGTTGCGCTCCAGACGAATTTGGTTTTACCGATCCTCTCCCAGACCGTGCTCGGGTGCCATTCATGTTTTAACACCTCGATGGCGGAGGCATCGCGATCAAACGCGAGGCTAAAGGAAGCTTCCTCGAAGGAGATCCCGGCCACGACAAAGAGGACAATGATCCAGCAGACCGAGGGATGCCTCATGGAACCGGGCGGGAAATGTTCGGAGACCGCGCGGGTTATTGATCTATGGCTTCTCTTCAATCTTCTCGCTCCCCATTCCAAAAGGCAGCTTTTTCTCTCTTGGGGCGGCCAGTTGTCGGTAAAGCGTCTGGAATTGATCGGTGGAAAGCGCCGGGTCGGTCAACCGTGTCAGATCATCCGGGCTGATCGAGATCCACGCCAGCTCGGCGACATCGGTCGTTCCGATCATGACCCAGTGATGCGGGAGGATGTCCTGCCGAATCAGCCGGTCGATCTTTCCAAGATAATGGACCGCTTCATGGATGGCCCGGCGCCCGTTTTCGGCCGTAACGCATTTGCCGATGCCGATGTTGGCGGGCGGATCCAAAAACGGGAAAAATTTAAGCCGAACCTTGACCCCGTTTGTATCGGAGCCGAGCGCGTGCTTGATCTCATCACCCCGGCCTTTCCATTTCTGCGCCAGGACGATCTCGATCGTCGTCGGTTCTTCCAGGTTCTCCGGAGTGTTACAGTCATACACCGTATCCGCGGAAAGGTCGTCCGCCCGACTCGAAAATAAAAAGACCAGCGTGAAGACGCAAAGAATGATCGGAAGGGTCGTGAACCGACTCCCTGGACGACGAAATGCCGTCATGGCGGGGGCTGAATAGGCGCTTGTTTCGGAGTTAAGCGGTCCAGATATTTTCGGGCCTGCCCGTTTTTCGGATCAAGCTCCAGGGTGTGCCGGAACGATTGAACGGCCAGATCCTTAAGCTGCTTTTTATCGTCCGGATTCTCCAGGGACTCCGCCAGCATAATCTGGGACTCGCCCAAGGCCAAGAAGACTTCCGGGGCTTCCTGTCGGACCAGCGACAACGTGGAATACTCCCGGACCGCCTCCGCATACTGTTTTCGTTGATAATAGGCCCGGGCCAATTGTTCGCGGGCGGGGGATTCGTTGGGGTCGTCGTCGAGAATGGCCTGCCACTCCTTCATGGCCTTGGGGATTTCACCCTTCTTTTGATAGACGATGCTGACGTTGTAACGCACTTCGGTAAGCGACGGATCGATCCGAAGCGCTTCTTCAAACTCTTTCTGGGCCCGCGGATAGTCCTTCTTTTTCAGATACAGATTCCCCAGGCCGGCATGAACCACGGCCACCTTCGGAGACAACGCGTCGGCCTCCCGATAGGCCTTCATCGCCTCCTCGTCCTTCCCTTCGCGGTAATAAGCATGTCCAAGAGAGATCCAGGCATGTTCGTCCTTGGGCGCCAGCCGGGTGGATTCGAGGAATTCATGCGCGGCGTCTTCGAAGGACTGGCTCTGAAGATAGAGCCGACCCAGCCAGTAATGCATGGCGGGGCTGTCGGGAAACTCGCGGGTCAACCCCTTGTAAACCTCGATCGCCTTCAGGCCCTGCCGCGTCGCAAGATAGGTCGTGAAAAGGGCCTGGTGATAACGGTTGTTTTCCGGACTCAGCCGAACGGCCTGCGTTAATTTGTCGATCGATTCGCCGAATCGCCGTTGAGTGTTCAGATCCATCCCCTCTTCGAAGTAGGCCTTGCCCGGGTCCTCGGGCGTCGCGGCACGCAAGAGGCCGGGCAACAGGAGCAGAATGGACAGGCCGATGGAGAATATACGAAAACGCATGATAGACATCCCGGGCGCCTTCATTCATGAACCAGAATCATGTTACCATTTCCAACATCAATATGACAACGATAAGACAACCGAAGAGGAGCTCCGACTCAGTGGGAGGTTATCAAAACCGCACGGAGTAATCCTATCGCGAATACCGTTTCCTGTGAAGAACGGGGAAGGAATTTTACCGGCTCCGAAGATTTTCCGGCCGGTCGTTCTGAGTCGACGGGATCGAGGTTCGGGGCACATCGCATCGATGTTATCGCCTATTGCATCGTGCGCAGAACATTCAGGACATCGGCAGGCTCCGCCCGCTTCGTGTAGTCGGCATTAACGAACGCCCATCGAATGACGCCGTCACGGCCGACCACGAACGTCGCGGGCACCGGCAGTCTCCATTCCGATCCGCCGTTTATGGCGGGAAGATCGACGCCGAAATCCCGATGAAGGCCGATCGCCTCCGGGCTCAACTTGAAAACCAGTCCGAACTGTTCGCAGACACGAAACCCTTCATCGTTCAATACCGGAAAGGACAACTGCTTTGACTTCGCGGTCTCCGCCCCCTTCTGAGCCACTTCAGGCGAGATCGCCACAAAACCCGCGTGAAGCGCTTGCAAGTCTCCGAGGTGCCGCTCCCACGCCCGAAGCTCCAGACTGCAAAACGGGCACCATCCTCCGCGATAAAATGACACGACGAGCGGGCCTTTGGTTAACAAATCGGACGATGAAACCCATTCTCCCTCAGACGAGCGCAAGCGAAACGGCGGCGCTTTGGCTCCGACCTTCAGCGCACGGTTTTCAACTCCGCTTCCTTTGAATTCTTCGATCATGCGCCCAAAGATCTTAAATTTCTCGGGCGGAAGATTCGCACTCACATTCTTAACCAACTCGGCCAACTCCACGGCCAACGTCTTCGGGTTTTGGTCTTCGATCACCGTTTCCTCCTTAAAGCCTATTCACAGAATCTACGTTTGTTTATTTGCCGAAACATTTTACCATGCCGCGATGCCCTGCGCAAACAGGGGCAGCGTTCCGTCGATCGCGCCCAGATCGGTCAGGCTGCCGTCGTGTTTGATACGGAACATGTCGATCGCTCCACTGCCCGGGTCCAAGGCATAAAGAAAACGTCCGTCGGCGGCGACGGCCATGTCGAGAGGTTTATTTCCGCTGCCGGCGGCCCCGTTCAGCAGCGCCACCTGCCCGTTCCGAGCCGTGAGTTGATAAGCCGAAACCGTCCCGCTGCCGGGATTGGCTGTAAAGACATGTCCACGTTCATCTCCGGCGATCCAGCAGGCCGCTTGCTGCCCGTTGGGCACCGATCCGCTGATCACCTGCAGGGTGTCGTCCTTCAGAATCTTGTAGGATGAAACCGCATTCGGGCCGACTTCAACGACCAGCAGGCGTCCCCGTTGGTCAAAGATGAACCCGAAGGGGGTATTTCCGTGCGAGGCTGACACGACCGGACTCACGGCGGGCACGCCCTCATCGTCCACGGAGTAGACGAGAATCTTGCTGCCCGCCTTATCCGTGACGACCAATGTCTCGCCCTCCGGGTCGAACCCGACCTGGGCAAACGCTCCGGATCCAAGAGCGCGCGTGGCTCCGGCCAGAGGGGTCAACGAACCTTTATGGCTCAAGGTGAAACCGGTGATGTTCGGAGAGGCCCCGGCGTTCAGGACATAGACGAGGTCGTGGTCGACGGTCAAACTGACGGGAAAGTCCCCTCCCGAGTCGACCTCGTCAACTAATTTCAGGCCGTCCGGCCGGACTCGGAAGACGGAAATTTCATTACTCCCTCCATTGACGGCCAACAACCATCGGTTGTCTCGGCTCAGGACAAGGGAATTCTGAGAACCCAGCGGATCGAGCCCGCCGCCGGAACCCGTTCCTCCGGTTGATATTGAACCGACTTTTGTCAGGATGCCGTCTTTGTCCCGGTCAAATATAACCACGTTGTTCCCATCGGGGGCATTGGTCATGGCATACACCGCCCCGGTCGCGCCCTCGTCTCTGTCATGCGGGCTTTCCGCAAAGACTGTCCCCGCGGTGATCATCAACATTCCCACGCCCAAAACGCTTCCCAGGATTTTGCTTTTCATTTCGACTCTCCTTTATGTGTCGCGGTTAATATGTCGTTTACGCCGTAACGAATAACAGGCAGCGGCCACTCCATCCGATCGATGAGGCATGATGGTTTCTGTGCTTATTTATTCATCTCGTTCATTTGGTTTTCCTTCATTTCGTTTTCCTTCATCATCTTGTCCTGTTGCATCGTCCCCTGATTTTTCATCTCCTTTTTCTTCATCATCATTCCCTTTTTCTTCATTTCTTTTCCTTGAGCGATCATCTCGTCTCCCTTCTTGATCATCTCATCGGCGCTCATTTGTTCGCTCTGCATCATCTCCCCTGGCTTGCCGTCCTTCATCATGCCGCCCGGCTCCGTCGCGAACGCCGAAAGATTCAAGAAAAGCACTCCAAACAAGGCCAGCATCCAGGACGAAAGATTTCTACTCACGGGGGTCTTCATGGGATCCTCCTTTTGGGGTTAGATTCACTTTTTTCTTACACGTTGGGAAAAAGCTTATTTCAATACCGGCACGGCGATCTTACCGAAGGAACATGAAGACACGATAAAGCAATGATGAAGATTCGGTGAAGATCCTCCCTATGGGCTCCGGACGAACTTTAACGCCGCCGAATTAATACAATACCGCAAGTAAGTCGGCGGCGGCCCGTCGTCGAAAACGTGTCCGAGATGGCCGCCACATCTTTTGCAATGCACCTCGGTCCGGGGATAGAGTAATTTCATATCCGTTTTGGTTCGGACGGCGGAGTCATTCATCGGCTTCCAAAAACTCGGCCATCCGGTGTGGCTGTCATACTTCGCATCGGAGGAAAACAGCGGCAGGTCGCATCCCGCGCACAGGTAGACGCCATGGGCTTTATTCTTGTAATACGCATTCTGGAAAGGCGGCTCCGTTCCTTCCTTTCTCAGAACATTGTACTGCTCGGGGGTCAGGTGCGAGCGCCACTCCTCGTCCGTCTTGGTAATCTCAAACGTTTCGTCCGACTCTCCGGCCTGCACCCGCCGAGGCTTGAAAGACATGGCCAGGATTGCGAATCCCGCGACCAGGGCGGATTGAAGGAAAGTTCTTCGATCCATCGGTCCTCCTGCATAATTATTTTTCCCGAACGGAATAAAATTCCTTTAACCGAACGTGAAGGCAAAAAGCTTTACGTTTGGTTCTTCAAAGATCAGCTCAAAGAGATGATCCCCGCCTTCGCCCCGTGGAAGTGCAACGAGGTTATAGAGCCTTGAATTGGTAACAACAACCTTGCCGTCCGGTCCCACATCGTCGCCGCGCGAGTCCGGAGAAATCGGTTTTCCGTCCAGGAAGACTTTGGCCATCGATCCTTTTCCTTTCCCGGCCATGACCAGATTGAGTTTGGGCGCCTCAAATCGAAATCGAATCGCGCCGCCGGGAGCCTGGAGAACGGCCGCCTCTTCCGTAATTTTCCACAAACCCGTCAGCGTCCACTGGTTAAGACCGAGCGTCGCGGGAGCGGCGTAGTCCAGGACGGCATCCGGTTGCAGGCCTTGAGGGGACGAGAAATTTTGTGTGCGGCCATATCCGATATACGTCTCAGACGAATGAATTTTGGAAAAATCGACGGAATCTTTCGGGGCCTCCAGGCTCACGGGCCGGTGAAGCAGCTTGGCCTCGGATAAAAGAGTCTGGATGGCCCGTTCGGTTTCCTTATAATTTCCCTCCCCGAAATGTTCTTCACGGATCCTCCCCTGGGCGTCGATCAAGTAGTGCGCCGGCCAATACCGGTTGTTGTAGGCATTCCAGGTTCCATAATCATTGTCCAGGGCAACCGGATAATGGATGCCGTGTCGGAGGACCGCCTGTTTCACATTGGCTTCCTCTTTTTCAAAACTGAATTCCGGAGTGTGGACCCCGACGACGACCAATCCTTGGTCTTTGTACTTTTGGTACCATTGAGTGACATACGGAAGGGTTCGAATACAGTTGATGCAGGAATAGGTCCAAAAATCAATTAGGACCACTTTTCCTTTTAGATCGGAGGACGACAAAGCGGGAGAATTGATCCAAGCCGTAATGTGAGAGAACTCCGGAATCGTTCCCAAGACAGGCAGCGGCATGGCTTCGGTCGACGCCAGCGCGATTCCCGAGTTCGAATCGCTTGCGTCCGGATCCTCTCGGGGAATGGACGCGGATTCTTTTTTATCGACCAGTTGCCTTTCAATCTGGTTGGTAATGAAAAGCCGTCCCGGAAGGTGGGAAAGAAGCCATGTATCCAGGTTGAAATAGAGCCCGATGACCGTGGCGAGGGTCAGGGATCCCAGAAGTTTATGCGAGATCGGTCCCCACACCCGAAAATGCTGCAATCGGTGGGAGACCGTTTGTCCCCCATACCCGATCAGCAGCATCGGAACGGCAGCCCCGAGAGAATACCCGCCCATCAAAAACAGGGTTTGGGCAAACGATCTCTGAACGGTGGCCAGCGTAATGATGATGCCGAGAATCGGCCCCGCACAGGGCGCCCAGATCAGTCCCAGCGAGCCCCCGATCAGCAGGGCGTTGAGCCGGTCCGGTTCGGCGCCGAGCCGGTTGATCCCCGCATATCTTTGCGCAAGGAAGCTGATCCGGTTCCCTATTCCCTCCCAGAGCCTCGGCCAGATCAATGAGAGGCTGAAGAAAAAGAGGATACCCAAGGCCACGTGACGGAGAAGGGCGTCGCTTAATCCCAGGAGGCTTCCAAAAAGAGCAAAGGTCGTTCCGAACAGCGTAAAGCCGCCCGCAAGCCCCAGCACGATCCAGAAAGGGCGGTGACGAAGCGGCGTCGCGACGGAAGCGCTAAGAAGAGGCGGAAGAACCGGAAGGATGCAAGGGCTTAAGACCGTCAACAGTCCGGCCAAAATCGACAAGAGTTCCAATCCCCAATTCATGTTTGCTCCATTTCACCCGTCCTGCCGAACGGGTTCGATTTATTTTTCAGTGTAAAAAGTGAACTTGATTGATAGTGCAGATCTTACCGGAGGAATTTGAAGGCCGAATGAAGGAAATGTGAAGATTCGATGAAGATCGGCTCAAAGCGGAAGGTTAAACCAGACCTCGGTCAAGCCGGGTCGGCTGTCGGCTCCCACGCTCCCCCCATGGGCCTCGACAATCTGTTTGACGATGGACAGCCCGATGCCCGCTCCGCCCCATTCGCGGGAACGGGATTTCTCCCCCCGGTAAAACCGCTCGAAAATGTGCGGCAGGTCTTCCGGGCGGATTCCTTCACCGCTGTTCGTGAAAAGAACCTTCGCACGGCTCCCCTCCGTTCGGATATCGACCCCCGCCTCTCCACCGTCCGGAGTGTATTGAAGAACGTTCTGGATCAGGTTCTGAACCGCCTGAACGATCTGATCGGCATCGGCGACCACGAAGACGGGCGCCCCGTTGATCTTCATCCGGATGCTCTTCTGATCAAAGCGGGGCTGTTCCTTTCGAAGCAGTTGAAGGATCACGGCCTGGAGATCGAAACGTTCCTTCATCATGACCCGGGTTTCGGCGTCGATCTGGGAAAGACGATGGAGAGCGTCGACCAAGCGAACCAGACGGAGGACTTCCTCATGAAGGGAATCGATCGTCTCCCGCGACGGCTCCATCAACCGGTCTTGAATCGCCTCCAACTGACCCCGGATGTTATTGAGCGGAGTCCGAAGCTCGTGGGCCACATTGGCGACCAGATCTTTCCTCATTCTCTCGATTCTTTCAAGACTCCCGACCATTTGATTAAACGCCAGCCCCAACTCGCCGACCTCGTCATGCGTGATGACCTTGACCCGCTCGGAGTAATCCCCCATCGCAAGCTTTCGCGTTATCTTGTTCATTTGGGTAAGCGAGCGCATCGCCTGTTTGGTCATGAAGAAGCCGAGCAGCGACACCGCGACGAGGCCGAGGACCATCGATAGGAGGAGGAACTGATGGGTGGTGTGCAGGAACATCGCATGCAGAACCTCGGGATCGATGTTATATTGCTTCATCAAACCCATAAAATAGTCCGCGGCGAAATGATCGATCACCTGCCAGGCGAGAAAGACGACGATCCCAACCCCCAACAGGTTGATCGCCACCAACTTCCAGATCAGGCTGATTTTAGGGACTCGCACCTTATTTCTCCGCGAACTGGTAGCCGATCCCCCGGACGGTTTTAATGTATCGGGGCCGCGCCGGGCTTTTCTCGATCTTTTGCCGGAGATTCTTGATATGCGCATCGATCGTCCGATCGAGGACGTGGACCTCGCCCCTCGGGTACACTTCATCCAGCAGGGTCTCTCGCGAGAAGACCCGGCCGGGAGCCGCCATCAGCGTCACGAGAAGTTTGAATTCGAAATGGGTCAGCTGCAAGGGGGTTCCGTGGAGAGTGGCTTTGTGCTTCTCCGGGTTCACAACAAGACCCTGAAAGGAATAGGGCTTGAGGGGGCCCTTTTCCCTGCGCCGGAAACGGCGCAGAATGACCTTGACGCGGGCCACGACCTCTCTCGGACTGAAAGGTTTTACCACGTAATCATCCGCGCCGATCGAAAGTCCGACCAGCTTATCCACCTCTTCCACCTTGGCCGTCACCATCATGATCGGGACATCCGATTCCTGCCGGATCTTCTTGCAGACTTCAATACCATCCAGCTTAGGAATCATCAGATCGAGTAAAACAAAAACGGGGCGTCTCTTCTTGAAGAGAGAAAGCGCGTCGATCCCGTTGTCGGCTTCAAGGGTGTCGAACCCCTCCTTTTGAAGATAGAGGCCGAGAACCGAGGCCGTTTTCCGGTCGTCCTCCACGATCAAAACAGCCTCTTTCGAAGTAGGGTCCATTCGTTTTTCCTTTAATTTCGGTCGAGATTATAGCACGGCCGCATGAAGATAAGAAGAAGAGATGATGAAGAAACGGTGAAGGGAATCATCGGGCGCACGGAAAACGGGCCAACCTTCTTTCCGAAGAATTCTTGCCGCGATGGTTCGTAGGGCAATCCGGAAGGCCGAGGGGTTCGGTCCAGCTTCCCGCCTTGCCGGCCGGAATTCAATTTTGATATGATCATTTCATGATACGGCTTCTTATCGCGGTTATTCTGTCCGCCTCCTTCATTTCAGCCGAGGTCGGGGCGCAAACCGGAGGGCTCACGGGCCGGGTTTTGATCAATTCGGAGCCGGCCGACCGCGCGGTGGTCTTTCTTCAAACCCCGGACGGCCGACTTCTCTCTTCCCCGCCCACGGAGAAAACAATCCGGCAGGAAAACCTTCGGTTCAAACCGGATTTTTTAGTCGTTCCGGCGGGCGCCACCATCCGGTTTGAAAATCACGACTCTGAAATTCATAACATCTATTCCAAGGCGGAGGCCAACCGCTTTGACACCGGCGCCCATCTTCCCGGCACCGTGAAGGAGGTCGTCTTGAAAAATCCGGGCATCGTCCCCTTGCGGTGCCACACGCACCAGAACATGCGCGGTCTCATCTTCGTCACCCCGTCGCCGTACTTTTCCGTCACCGATGACCGCGGGCAATTTGAAATCCGGAACATCCCCTACGGCTCCTACCGAATTGAAGCGTGGCATCCCCGATTGACCGAGGCGGAGAGCGCGCGCGGCGGACAGGCTTTGGAACTGACAACCGGCGCGAAAGTGCTGCGGCTTCAATTCCACGCCGAAGCCTCGCGCGGGATCGATCTCACCGAAACCACGGGTCAGGACTGGGCCTCTGCGGTGGAGCAGATTCACGCGGAGTTGGAGCGGGCGATTCTCCTGTGGAGAAATGGAAACAGCACGGCCGCGACATCCACCGTGATGAGCGCGAATTCGAAATATTACGGGGAGTCCGGCTTGCGGGAAAAAATCGCTCAAGTTTTCGGAGCCGATCGCGCGCTGGAGCACGAGCGGCGCTTGGATGATTTCCGAAAGGGGGTGCAGGGCATCGGCGGACCGAAACCCGTGACCGAAGCGGTTTTGCGGCAGCAGGTCCGCGCCTTGGTCGAGGAACTGACGGCGGATGTCCGAAAGATCGCGGCTCCCTGAATTGTTTCCGGCGGCCCGCCGTTAATCAATGTTCCATCCGGAACTTTTCCTGAGTCTCGTAATGCGGCCGCTTTACCGCGCTGGCATCGAACTCGAAATTGAGCGACACCGCCTTATTGTTTGTGACCGTAATTTCCTGTTCGATGGGTTTAAAATGGGGACGCCAGGCGATCACCTCATATTTCCCCGGCGGCAATTGGTCGATCGTAAAATTTCCGTTGCCGTCCGTGAGCGCATAATACGGATTGTCCACGGCATAGCCCCAGGTCTGCATGAACTCATGCATGCCGCAGATCATCTGGTAGATTCTCTTATGCTTCTCAAACTTGATCGGAAAGGTCCCGGAGGAGTTCGGCGGATTTGGAACCGTGAGAAGCAGATTTCCCTTCTCGGCCTGATAGAGCTGGGCATTATGAATGATCGGATCCTCGTTTTTCATTGTAAATGAGCCGCTGTGTTGGACAATGCTCACGAAAGGCAAGAACTGGCAATCTCTGGCCACCAGATTGGCCACAATGGGTTTAAACGGTTTTCCCCGTTTCACTTCCTCCACGGCCACCACCACATCCTTCATTCCGCCGTCTGCCGCAACGTTGAATTCACTGATCCGCACATTGCCTTTGCCGTCCGATATGACCTTGTTCTTGTTGCAATACGGTCCGAAGGGGTAAAGGGCGAGCGGGAACACGCGGGGCTCCGGAACGGCGCCCTTCAAGGTGACCTTCCCGGCAACGGTTCCGCCGTCGGTCACCGCGGCCTCTTCGTACCCGAGAGCAACGGAATTCCCCAAAACCCCGATGACTCCCGTGAAAAAAAGTCCCATACTCAAAACAGATAAACGCCGCATAACTTTGTCATTCATGACGATTACTCCTCACTAAAAAAGAACGTTGCCTTGGTATCCTGGATCTCCATCAACCGAACCACCTTCTCTAAAGAAGAGCGGATGATCAACACCTGCGGCCGCGAGAGGCTTTCCAACCCATGAAGCAGTTTGCCCTGCGCGGCCTCCGGACCTTTCTGCACAATCCGTTTTCCGGCCTTCGTGAGGCTGACGTTGACCACACGCCGGTCCGAGCCGCCCCGGACCCGCTCCACGTATCCTTTCTCCTCCAATCGATCCACAACACCCGAAACGGTGCTCATATGCAGATACATTTTCCGGCTTAGTTCGCTCATGGAGAGCTGTCCTGCAATATAAATGGTCCGGAGCGCCCAGAGTTGAGGGCCGGTCACGCCGAATTCTTTCAGCACCGCTTCCGAATACTGCTGGACCGCCTTAAAGATCCGGCGCAAGGACTGCATGATTTCGGCGATCGCTTTTTTCTTTGTCGTGCCCATGGGGAGAAACAGCCTTTATTTTGCATACAAAATTATGACTTAATCATACAAGCTTTAAACCGCACGGTCAATGAATTATTTGACGAGGATTAACCGATGGGCGTTTCTCCGGCGGGGGCATCCTCATCCCGGGAAGATGGCGGCTTTCGATCTTTTCAGGGCACTTGGAGTTCGACGGCGGGAGGTTTTAAAGGAATTTTTTCCAACGCGGTTTGGAGCCGGTACCGTGTTTGAAGATTGTACAAGGGGATGTGGACTTCCGAGGTCTCAAACTGAAAATTCAACGTAACCTTCCCGTCCGCCGGAACCGTGACTTTCTGCGCCTGGACTTTCATATACGGGTGCCAGGCGATCACGTCGTACGTTCCGGGGGGAAGATCCGGGATCGTAAAGCTCCCGTCGGCGCCGGTAACGGCAAAATACGGATTTCCGACGGCCATGCCCCATGACTGCATGAAGTCATGCACGCCGCATTGGGTGCGGAAAATATAATGATTCTTTCGAAGAACGATCTCTTTGGAAGCGACGCTTTGAGGAATCATCGGCTTATTGAACATCTCGAAGGTGTAATCATCCCGAAGCGTATAGGCCTGGAGATCGTGCGTGACCGGATCCTTGTTCACGATCCGAATCGGATATTGATTTCGAATCGGGATCACAAAGGGTCCGACTTGACAGGTATCGAGCGATATTTCCGGGGTGTAATCAAACCTCTTCCCCCGTGGAACCCCCACGACCGCAACCACAACATTCTGGAACCCGCCGTCGGGTGAAACTTGGAACTCCTTCAAAAGCCGGTTCCCCTTGCCGTCCGAGATCCGGGAACAGAAATCGATATTGGGGGAGAAGACCATATGAAAGATCCGGGCCGGCGGGGGCGTCCCGTTCAGAACGACCTTTCCCGTGATGCTTCCTCCCGAGGTCACCGCGACTTCTTCGTATCCCAAACCGGAGGAAGGGACACCCAGAACCAAAACCCCCAGTAAAACCGTCGTCCTAAAACCGCCATACCATTTCGAGATCATGGTTCATTCATCCGTGCAATACGGGCCTTCACAACCCATGAGATGATGTTCGGGTTTGGCCTCGGGCCCCATCCGGTATTTGTCCTGCCGCTCATAGATCGGCCGCTGAATCTTGGCGGAGTCAAACTCAAAATTCATCGTGACGCTTCCGCCCGCCGGAACGGTCACCTCCCGCTCGATCGGCTGAAAATGCGGATGCCACGCCAGCACCCGATAGGTCCCCGGCGGCAGCTGATCAATCGCAAACAGCCCGTCCCGCTTCGTCCGCGCATAATACGGGTTGTCCACCACAAAACCCCAGCTCTGCATGAACTCGTGCATCCCGCAGATCATCTCCGAGATGCGTTTGCCCTTCTCGAAGTTCAAAACTCCGCCTCTCGGGTCGTTCGAAACCGGCAATGGAAAGTTTAAAAGGATATTCCCCTTCTCGCTTTGAAACACCTGCCCGTTGTGCACGATGGGATCTTTGTTGGTCACCGAAATCGGCCGATGGTTCTCCAACACCATCACCAACGGATGTGCATGGTGCACATGTTTATCCCCCCCCACGATGAATTGCTCGCTGTCCGGCACATCCGCCGGATGAAACATGCAGTTCACCGCCACCAGCTCGCTCTTGACATGCACAAACGGCTTCCCGCGCGGCACCTCCTGCACGGCCACGACGGTATCCTGAAGCCCTCCCTCCGGGGACACAACGAATTCTTCCAGGTGGATATTCCCATGACCGTCGGAAATCTTTTTGCAGTACTCCCCGAACGGATAGAGCACCACCGGAAAGACCCGCGGATCCGGAATCGCCCCTTTTAAGGTCACTTTCCCGCTGATCGTTCCGCCGTCCGTCACCACGGCCTCTTTGTATTCCGCGGCCATGGAAACGGCGCAAGATCCGGCCAGTACCGAAAGGACCACTCCGAGAATCAATAATCGGCTTGACATATTCGCTCCTATCCTAAAACATTGAACGATGAATTATACCAAAATTCATCGCAATGGATCAACATATTCTAAAAAGGCAAGAGGGCAGGAGGATCAGCCGTTCTCCTCCTGCCCCTGCCCGGTATATCCATGAACAATATTCTACGGGTTGCCTTTCTCCAGCATAGAGACGGGCGTCGCCGCTTCCTTCTTCGGCAACTCGGCCGTCCGTCCCCCTATTTCGCCGCCGTTCAGCGGAAGAATCCGATTATCCCCGACCGGAAGGACCCGCAGATAGCCCCACTGTCCGGCCTGGGTATAAGGCATTCGGTGGTTCTGCCAGATATAATCTCCCGGAAGATGGAACGGTCCTCCCGCCCCTTCCTTGATATATACGTCTAAGTTTTCGGACGAGCCGAATTCCTCGGAACTGAGCATATCGGCCCCGACCATGTTCGGCTTGAGCGGCCATTCATGGCCTTCCATGCTGAAGATCTGGTTCTGCTCGTTGAAGGCCCCAAACACATGGATCCGAACCGGATCCCCCGCGTGCGCCAGGATCGTCGGCGTGGCCGGCTCCGCTTCCCCCGTCACGCACGCCGTGAACATATTCCCCGGCTCGCAG
>DATIYJ010000058.1 GCA_035517655.1 Nitrospiria bacterium
ATCGCCCACTGGCTGATCCGTTATAAAAAGGTGAAAGAGGTCACGGCCATCGCGCGACGCGGCCCCGCGGAGCGAAAGTACAATGCAAAGGAGATTCGCGCGGTCTGCTCCAACGTTGATCGGCAGGATCTGAGCGGGGAGTTCACCCGCATCCGTTCACGACTCGAAGCCGCGGGTCAGAACGCCGACCCGATCCTTTCCGGAATGCTGGAAGAAATGACCAAATGCGAGCCGGCGGGCAGCGAGACCAAGCTGCGCTTCCGTTTCCTCTCCTCGCCCCGCCGTGTTCTGACGGATTCGAATAATCGCGTCCGCGGCCTGGAGCTGGAGGACACGAAGCTGGAGGCGAAGGGGGACGACTTCTCTTCCGTTGGATTAAAGACGCACAGCGAATTCTCCTGCGACAGCGTCATCTTCGCGGTGGGCGACCGCGTGGATGAAACGCTCGGCCTGCCGTTCAAGAACGGATCGTTCCTGACCAACCCCAAGCGGACCCAAAACGATCCGGACGACGCGCTGTTTCAGGCGTACGACGATCAGACCGGGCAGGTCCTTCCGGGCGTTTTCCTCACCGGCTGGGCCCGAAAGGCCAGCGATGGATTGGTCGGCGTGGCCAAACGGGACGGCGACTGGTGCAGCGAGGTCCTCGAACGTTACCTGGCGGCCCGCGCGCCGTTGGGTCCGGCCGCGATCGAGGCGAAATTCCAGGCGTTGAGACGGCTCATCAAAAAACGGCAGCCGGACGCGGTCGGCAAGGACGAGCTTCGGCTGCTCATGGAGATGGAAGAGGAAGAGGGGAAAAAACGGGGAATCATCGAAGAGTTTAAATTTCCGACCAACCAGCAGATGTTGTCCGCGATCACCCGCAAGAGACTTTCCTAAAAGCCCGCCGCGGGGGTTTTATCCCTCCCCCCATTTTAGTTTTCGACGAAGCACTTCATAATAATTCCGTTGGGGCGACCGGATCAGCTTGATTTTGCTCTCGGCCGTCTCGATCTCGACGACGTCTTCCTGTCTCAGCGAGAAGCCGACCTGGCCGTCGAAGGTTACCGTCGTGCCCTCCTCGCGGGTCTTCAGCACGACCTCCACATGGATGTTGTTCGGGATCACGATCGGCCGGTTGGTCAGGGTGTGCGGGCTGATGGGCGTGATCACCATCGCCTCGACCGATGGATAGATGATCGGCCCCCCGGCCGAAAGGGAGTAGGCCGTCGAACCCGTCGGCGTGGCCACGATCAACCCGTCGCCCCGAAGCGCGGTGACGAACTGGCCGTTGATGAAAATCTCCAGATTGATCATCCGGGCCAGGGTTCCCTTGCTGATGACGACGTCGTTCAAGACGAGGGACTGGGCCACCCGTTCCCCCTGCCGGTGAACGACGGCCTTCAGCATCAGGCGGTCGTCCGTCACGAACTCGTTCTTGAAGATCTTTCCCAGCGTGCTGAACAACTCTTCAACCGTGACCTCCGTCAGGAAACCCAGGCCCCCCAGATTCACGCCCAGGATCGGGACGTCCGTCCCTTCGACCAGGCGGGCGACGCTCAGAAGCGTGCCGTCGCCGCCAAGAACGATCACCATTTCGACCAAGTCGGGCACTTTGGATTTCTGATGGGGGGAAGCAAGGCCCGCGATCGATCCGGTGTCGGTGTCCAAAACGGCTTCCTTTCCCTGCTGAGCCAGCCAGGGAAGAAGCTCGTCCAAAATTTTCTTCACGGCATGCGTGTTCTGCGGTTTGGCGATGATTCCGATTTTCTTCATTTGATCGTCCGCCGGGTTCCGGTAAGTATCGATGAAACAAGCGTTTCAAATTATTTTAGACACGTTGCGCCGCTTTGTCAACGCAACCCTGTTGTGCCTCGGAAAATCCCCGTAAAAAATGTTTGACAAGTGTCGTCTTTTATGTTAAAAATACGACCCTCAACTTTTGGATCACGCCTTCCACGGTGGATCTTCCGAGAAAGGCCGCCACCAGAATAGAGGCATATCGCGCATTATGGTCAAGGTCAAGGACATGATGGCCAAAAATCTGTTTACCATCTCTAAAAAAAATAAAATCAAAGAAACGGCCGATTTGATGAAAAAAAACGGCGTCGGCAGTCTCCTCGTCAAGGAAGAGGATCAGATCCTCGGGATCATTACCGAAACGGACATCGTTCACAAGGTCGTGGCCCAGGGATTAAGTCCGCAGATCACCACGGTGGACGCGGTGATGAGCTTTCCCCTGATGAGCATCGAAGCGGACGCCGACGTGGAGGAGGCGGGGCTTCAGATGGTGGAGAACGGCATTCGCCATCTGGCCGTGACCCAGGATGGACAGGTGGTCGGAATGATCTCGATGCGCGATCTCCTGCGGTCCTTTTCCAGCCGCGGGGGAGGGCCGAGTTCCTGAGGGATGAGCCGGAAGGCCTTCGGACCTGGGGATGGGGAGTCTGGCTGTTTCTATTCCTCATCCCGTCGCAGGCCTTCGCGACGCATGAAAACGACCACCGGTTCGCGATTTACGGCACGGTGCGCGATGATCAAGGCCGTCCCGTGGCGGATGCCAAGGTCATCGTCGTGGATCCCCGATTGGACGAAGGCATGACGGCCTTCACCGACCGGGACGGCGCTTTTGAAGCGCTGCTTCATCTCCACAATACCGATTTGGGTGACGAGATCATCGTCACGGCCCTCGATCAGCAGAAAACGGTCCGGGCCGAGTTCGATCCGAACGACAAGGTCACCGTTCGGAAAGCCCGTGTGGATTTCGGCGCAACGGGGACCGGCCTTCCAGGGTCCGGAGGGGTCGGTATCCCGGTGATGATCGGCACGGTCCTGATCGTGGGGGCGGGGGTCGTTGTTATTTTTCGGCTCCGGTCTCGACGGCGGAGGCGTCCGGCCTCATAGACGTCGCGGGTGAAAGGACGGTTGGGTCTCAAGTTGAGGGCACGGAGGAACGAGCCATATTTAGGGCCGATGTATGTCAAGACGCTTTCCCCCATAAACCGTGAGGGTGGAGGCGTTTTTTTATGGGTCATGACCGCAAGCCTTCGTTAAGTATCTATTCAGCGAGCAAGGCGAGGGCGGAGAGGAGGCTCCATCCCGCATTAGGTGGGTGGAGAAAGCGAGGATCTGGCTCTGCCAGGCCGAGCGCGGGGCGTGGGGGCATCGGAGGATTCGCGATAGCGAACCGCACGGGCCCCCACAGATGATGGCGGCGACGCAAGCCCCTACAATCGAACCAGAAAGGAGCGGGAGTTGATCATGAAAAGAAGGACGGTATACGTTTTGGGAATCATGGGACTGATGGGTTTCTTGGCCGCGTGTTCGGGAGGCGGGGAGAACCCCGTCGCATTTCCTCCGGTTCCGGCGGAGTACGCCGACAAGCATATGCCCGACGGCTGGTGGGCGGATCCGAAGATCGTTGAAGAGGGAAAGAAAATTTTTATGGGCGAGGCGAATATCGACGTCAACTGCTCCAGCTGTCACGGAAAAGACGGCAAGCCGGTCAAACGGGGCGCACGCGATTTCCGCCAGGCCGAGAATATAAAACATTTTTCGGACAGTTTCTGGTTCTGGAGAATTTCAGAAGGGGTGCCGAACACCAAGATGAAGGCCTGGAAGGAAAAGCTTTCGGAAGAGGATCGCTGGAAGGTCATGGCCTTCGAGCACACCTTCTCACACGGCGGTCAGCCCTCCGCGCACAGCGATTTCGTGCCGCCGCCGGCTGAGGCCGGGGCGCCCAAATGAAACGCCGCGGGCTGACCTTCTTCGCGGTTCTCCTCGGTCTGACGGGTGTCGCGTTGTTGGCCGGGGCGGGTCTGGCTCAGGTCCCGGAGCCGGAGGCGTATTCGATCCCGGGGATCGAGAACCGGTCGCTTGTATGGGTCGCGGCGCAGATGCACATTCTTTTCGCGGCGTTTATTCTCGGCGCGCCGATCTTCGTCGTGATCTCGGAGTGGATCGGGATGCGTAAAAACGATCCCCGTTACGACCGGCTGGCCAAAGAAGTGACCAAGGTCACGACGATCCTGTACAGCATGACGGCGCTGACGGGAGGATTGTTTATCCTGTTTCTGGTGGGACTCTATCCCAACCTGACCAGCTTCATGGTGAGCCATTTCTTCCCCATCTTCGCCGTCATCTACCCGCTTCTTTTCATCCTCGAGACGCTGGTGCTCTACCTTTACTGGTATACGTGGGAGAAGCTTTCGGGGCCGAAAAAAGGCCGCCACGTGGCGATCGGGGTGTTGCTGAATATCATCGGACTGACTACGCTCGTGGTCATCAACGCCCCGACCTCGTTCATGAACACGCCGCCCCATCCCATCGAAACCGCCACGCTCTGGGATTCGATTTACAACTACAGCTGGATGCCGTTGAATCTTCACCGCACGATCGGCAACGTGACCTTCGGAGGTTTTATCACCGGGCTGATCGCGGCGTATATGTACATGTTCGCCAAGACGCCGGAGGAGAAGGCGTATTACGACTGGATGGGGTTCGTGGGGAATCTGATCGGCGTGGGGGCCCTGTTGCTTCTTCCGCTGGCCGGCTACATTCTGGCGGCCGAGTTCTTCGAGTTCGACGCTTCGATCGGGCCGTACATGATGGCCGACCAGCTTTCGATGTACTTCGAGATGCAGGGCGCCATGGTCGGTCTGATCTTCATGGCCAGCAATCTCTACATCTGGCAATCGATGAAGCGCATTTCGGGCATCGAATCCATGAAGTTCCTTGGAGTCCACAGCACCACGATCGTGAAGTCCGGCTTTGCGGTGATTCTTCTCGGAAACGCGATCTGGATGACGCCGCACGGTTTCTCCGCGACGCAGGCGACCTCGACCGACGCGCTGGAGCTGCCCTCCGACTGGGGCTTCCTGGCCCTGATGCCGGCGAAGAGCACGGCGGCGGCCCTGATCGTGGCGGTGACGATCATCAACTACATCATCTACAACCGGGCCATCAAGCGCGGCACGATTCAATGGGGCAAGATCGACTTCTCGTCCCAGTTCGTCCTGATCTTCCTGGCCTTCTCGGCCATCTGGACGATGGGCCTGATGGGCGCGGTGCGTTCCCTGGTGCGGAAATATTTCCATGTCTACATTCTGTTTCCGGACTACACGCCCGAGTCCTACACGCCCACGCTCGCCCATGCCAGCGTGCTGATCACGTCGATGACCCTTGTATTCTTCGCGATCGTCAGCCTGGCGATCTGGCTCAGCCTGCGGATGGGGAAAACCAAAGAATCGTGAACGGGTCTTTGACGACGGAGAAAGGGACGGACAAGGAGAGGGTATGACGGGTCAGAAGAGCTTTTTCGACATCGTGAAATGGAAGCTGATCGTCTGCACGGCGATCGGCGCGGCGCTCTGGTTCGTGAGCGGCGCGCTGGCCTTTCCCACCGTCTTCCGGATCATGTTCGTTCTGTATGCGGTGCTGGGCTTTGTGGTCTTCCTTCTGCTGGATCTCCCGCCTATGCCTGAACTCTCGGGGGGCAGGGCCGTCCTGGCGATCCTGGCCTTCTATGTGATTTGCTCGGCGATCTATGTCGGGGCCGGCACCAATCTGCCCCAGTTCGATCCCAACTGGGAGAAGGGCAAGATCGCGATGATCATCGAGGCTAAGAAGCGGAGCCACCCGGATATACGGCCCCAGGAGATTCTCAAGCAAACCGAGGACCTGTCCAACAAAACCAACGAACTCATGGATCGTCTGGCCAAACTGGAGGAGTCCATGACCGGCCAGAGCACCGCGGGCGAGGCGCCCACGGCCGAAGAGCTCGCCAAGAAGAGAGCGGCGACGTCGGGCGCCCCTCCGTCGGATCCGGTCGCCTATGGGAAAGAGGTCTACGAACTCTATGAATGTTACAACTGCCACAAGATCGGCGGGAAGGGCAGCGTCAAGAAACGCGGGCCGATGCTGGACAACATCGGAAATCTTGCGACGGTGGACATGATCAAGAAGAAAGTCTACAACCCCAAGTTCATGATGGCGGACGGTTTCGATAAGGAGTATGAAAAGGGGCTCATGCCGAAAAATTACACGGAACTGATCTCGGAGGAGGAGCTGAACGCCTTGGCGACCTATCTGTCCACGTTGAAAAACACGAGCGTCAACACCCCCAAGCCGATTGTCAAACAGCCGTGAGGTCCTTCGCGAAATCATGACGATCAAGATCAAATCCAAGGTGCGCTGCAGCGATCGCGAAGTCGGCGAGGTGTCGCGGGTCATCATCGATCCCATCGCCAAGTCGGTCAGCCACATCGTCGTTCAGACAGACGGGACGGAACGGGTTGTCCCCATCGACGGACAGGCCGTTCTTGCGGAGGGCCTGGTCCAGTTCGGATTCCCCTCGTCCCAAATGGGCCAGTACCCGCCGTTGGAACGGGGGAACTACCAGCAGGTGAAGGAAGTCGAAATCGCCGGGCTGGAACGGCACCTCGAAGTGTTTCCGGGCGAGGCCCTCGTTCCGGTCCCGACGCTCGAGCGGGATCTGACCCGCCGGGCGTTCTTTACGAATTTCACGAACGCCATCGGCGTTGTTCTCGCGCTGCCCTTGGTCTATCCGGTCCTGCGGTATCTCACGTTTCCGATGTTTCCGGGCTATAACAACAACTGGATCCGGATCGGCAATATCAATCAAGTCACGGACATCGACAAACCGAAGCAGGTGAAGTTCGAAAAAACGGTCAAGGAAGGCTACCTCGAACGGAAGTTCCAGAAGTCGAACTGGGTGGTTCGAATGTCGGACGATGTGAGAAAAGAGATCTTTCACGCGAAACCGATCGAATACAAGGATGAAAACGGAAAAGTCTACTGGGTGGACCCGCCGGACAACCCGGTCGTCGTCTATTCCGGCAAATGTCCCCATCTGGGCTGCGCGTACAAGTGGAAGGAAAATCACAAGCGCTTCGGGAAGGTGTTTTGGTGCCCCTGCCATTTGAGCATTTATGACGTGGGCGGCAAGGTGCTGGACGGGCCGGCCCCCCGGAGGCTCGATGTGCTTCCGATGCGGATTTCCGGAACCGGAGACATCGAGATCATCGATGCCGAGTTCAAGGCCGGCAAGGATCACATGGTGCGAATTATCTGAACGGATTCCGAATCCCGATGTCGTTATTTCAGAACATCTATAACTGGATCGATGAGCGGATCGATCTCAAGACGCTCCAGGCGAAGATGCTCAACGAGCCGATGCCGGGCGGTTCGAGCTATGCGTACGCCTTCGGCTCCGCCCTCCTCTTTATCTTCATCATGCAGGCCACCACGGGGATCTTCCTGATGTTCTATTACGCCCCGACGGCGGATCATGCCTGGCAGAGCACGCAATACATCTTAAAAGAGCTGGATTTCGGATGGCTCATTCTCAGCATCCATTTTTGGGGTTCCTCCGCCATGGTCGTCATGGTGGTCTGCCACATGCTCCAGGTTTTCGTCTGGGGCGCGTTCAAGAAACCCCGCGAGATGGTCTGGATTGCCGGGATTTTTCTTTTTCTGATCGTGATGGGCTTCGGTTTCACGGGCTACCTCCTGCCCTGGGATCAACGCGCCTTCTGGGCCACGACCGTCGGCGTCGAGATCATGGACAAGGCCCCCATCGTGGGCGACTTCATGGCCCGTTTCCTGCGGGGCGGCCCCTCGGCCGGCGCTCAGACCCTGAGCCGTTTTTTCGTCATTCATGTGATGATCCTGCCGGCCGCGTTGGTGATCATGTTTTCCCTTCATCTCTTCTTTTTCCGGAAGGCCGGCCCGGCCGGCCCCTTCAAGGCGGTCAAACCCGTTCTGGAGGCCAAGATGGAATACTTTTTCCCGAGACAGGTCTATAAAGACATCGTGGTGATGGCGGGCGTCTTTTTGGCGATCGCGACACTGGCCGTTGTATCGCCGGTCGAGCTGCTGGACCAGGCTTCACCCGAGCCGACCGATTACAACCCGGAGCCGGAATGGTACTTCCTGTTTCTGTTTCAGTTGCTCCGTTTAAAGATGTTTTCGGGCCAGCTCGGCGAATTTCTGGGCGCGATCGCGCTTCCGGGGCTTTTTGTCTTGTTGCTGCTGTCGCTTCCGTTTATCAACCGGAATCCGGAGCGCCATCCGCTCAAGCGGCCCTTCGCGATGAGCGCGGTGGCCCTGTTGATGGTCGCGATCGGGGTCCTGACCTGGATGGCGATCGCCAGCCGGTCGCAATGACGGATGGAAGGCGACGATGAAAACACCCCGGGATCAAGGTCTCTTTTTCACGGTTTTCTTCTCCATCGCCCTGGCGTTCATTTTGACCGCCTGGCTGCTTCTCCCGGTGCGCGTCAAGATCGGGGAGGATGAAGGCGGCGGGGAGGAGCCCAAACCCAAGCAAGTCTTTAGAGGGGAAAAAGCGGTCCTTGAGGCCGAAGCCGAATTGACCAAGGCCGATGAGATCCTGACCCGGCTGGAAAAGGAAAAAGCCGATGAAAAAAATAAAGATAAGAAGGACACAGAAAAGGACAAAGAAAAAGAGCCGGTAAGAATGAAGAACGACAAAAACGATAAGACCCCCAAAAAGTCCGATGCAAAAACAACGACCAATAAAAAGTGAGGCCGTTATGAGTTCTCGGCGATCGAGATCGGGGCCGTTTTTTACGGCCGGTTTGGCAGGCGCTCTCGTATGGCTTTTGCTGGGCGCGGGAGCGTCGGCTCTGGCGCAGCAGACATCGGGGGGTCCGGTCGAGTACCGGGATATCGCCTGGATCGGCAGCCGCAACATGGTCTGGATCGTGGCGCAGATCCATCTGCTGTTTGCGGGATTTGTGCTCGGCGTTCCGATCTTCGCCCTGGTCTGCGAGTTCGTCGGGGTCCGGACCAAGGACCCGCGCTATGACCGTCTGGCCAAAGAATTCACAAAGCTGCTGACCTCGGCCTACGCCACCACAGCCCTCTTCGGCGGCATCCTGTTATTCTGCCTGATCGGCTTCTACCCGAAACTCTGGAACTACATGACCGACATCTTTTTCCCGACCTTCCTGATTTACGGTTTGCTTTTTCTTTTGGAGACGCCCACGCTCTACCTCTACTGGTACGGCTGGGAGTCGATGCAGAACCGCAAATGGCTTCATCTCTTTCTGGGTCTTCTTCTGAACATCTTCGGATTCCTGATCATGATCGTCTCGAACGCCTGGGCCACCTTCCAGGCCTCGCCTGTCGTCCTGACCGAATCGTTGGGCTACTGGGGGAAAGTCTGGGCGGCCGTGAACAATCCCACCTGGTGGCCGGTCAACATCCACCGCTTGATCGCCAACGTCGTCCTGGGCGGCTTCATCTGCGGCGCGTATGCCGGCATCCGGTATCTCGGATCGAAGACGCGGGAAGAGCGCGAGCATTACGACTGGATGGGCTACGTCGGAAATTTCATCGGAATCTTCGGGATGCTGCCGCTGCCCTTCGCCGGCTACTGGCTGATGCGCGAGATCTATCAATACAACCAGCAGATGGGCATCACGCTGATGGGCGGTTTCCTTTCCTGGCTCTTCATCCTTCAGGCGATGCTGATCGGCGTCTTATTCCTCGGCGCGAACTACTATTTCTGGCTGGGCTTGATCCACCGCTTGGAGGCGGGCGTCCAGTACCGCAAGCAAATCATCGCCATGCTGGTCGTGCTGGTTCTGGCCCTCGGCGTCTGGATGACGCCGCACAGTCTCGTGGCGAGCCTTCAGGAGGCCCGCTTGATGGGCGGGACCCATCATCCGCTTTTGGGCGTCTTCGGCGTGATGTCGGCGAAGATGACCGTGGTCAATATCATCATCCTGGTCACCTTCATGAGTTTTTTGATTTATTGGCGGGCCGGAAAGCAGGCCACGGTGACCTGGGCGAAGGGCGCGGTCGTCGGCGTGAATGTTCTGTTTTTTCTGGCGGCCATCGCCGTGATCATCCTGGGGGTCTGGGGCTATTTCGTGCCGGCGATCATCCGGATCAATTACTTTTCGACCTCCCAGGTTTTGATCGTGTTGGCGGTTTTGCTCTCGGCCACGCCGCTGATCGGGGCGGTTTTGAAGAGCGCGAAAACGACGAAGGAGATGAAATGGGGCGTCATGCCGGCCAAGGCGCAGTATGCCCTGGTCCTGAACGCCACCGTCATCGTCCTTTTGATGACGCTGATGGGCTACGCCCGGTCTTCTTCGCGCCAGTACTGGCATATCTTCGGCGTGATGCGGGACACGTCCCCGTACGCTTATTCCCCCGCGCTGGGATACGCGGCGGTTTTCATGTCGCTCAACACGTTTTTATTTTTCCTGCTGGTGTCGTTTATCTTCGGGGTGGCTTCCCTGGGGCCGAAGGACCACGCAACGGCGCGCGCGAAATAGGCCGGAACGGACGGGGCCGGAGGCCGGGAGACGGCCGCGGGCCGTCCACACGAGGGGTTGAGGGAGAAGGTTTCGATGCGACAATACTTTAAAGTGCTGCTCTTCGTTGCGGCCTTTCTGGCTCTCTTTGCATACATCGGATTGCAGATCCCGCAGCAGGCGTCGCTGCCGCCGGAAGTGGAAAAATTCGATCCCTCGCTGATCAAGACGAAGGCGGACTTGGTCCGGATCGGGCAGAAGATGTTCTTCGGGAAGGGACAATGCGCCCTTTGCCACTCCCTGAGCCCAAGCTCCACCGCCCGCTGTCCCAATCTCCAAGGGGTCGGGGGCAAGCTCACGCGAGAGTTCATCTACGAAAGCGTGACGCAACCCCAGGCCTATCTTTACATGGATTACACCTTCAGCCCGCCGAAATTCTTCCCGGCCAAGATGCCGGTGATCAACAAACCGCCCATTGATTTAAACAACAACGAACTGCTTTCGGTCATCTCCTTCATCCAGAGCCAGGGCGGCGAGGTGACGGTCGATCCGTCGGAGATCGTTCAGCCCGAATCGGGCGAGACCCTCGGCAAGACCGGGGACCCGGTCCTCGGACAAAAGGTGTTTGCCAAGATGGGTTGCGCCAAATGTCACAAGGCGGAGGAGCTGCAAGCGAAGGCCGGGAAAAAGGACGAGGCAAGCATACGCCAATTGATCCTGGATCCGTATGCCGGGGTCGCCGCGAACCCCAAGCCGGTCCATCAGGGCTTCGAGCAGGAATTCACGATCAAAAATTTCAACGATGTGACGGCCTACGTCGCCGGCTCCAGGCCGGGCGCGGGCGCGCCTTAACAACGCGGGGCCGCTGATGGGAGGTTCGACGAATCCATGAATGTCCTGAAACGATTGCCGATGCTGGTCAAGGCGGGGCTTATCCTGCTGATCATTTACGTGATCGTCAAGTTTGTGATCAAGCCCCCGTTGCCCTCCAGTCTCGTTTCGTTGTACATGGGCCTCGCGACGGTCGCGATCTGGATGTACCTGTCGCTCTACGACGATAAGATGGAAGAGTTCATGGGGCCGATCAAGGTTTTTCTCCGCGGATGGCGCAACGAGAACATCGGGATCACGGTCGCCCGCGTCATCATCCTGGTCGCGGTTCCCCTGTATGTGGGGGCTTCGGTCTACGCCCGGCTGACGCCGAGCGACGAGCCGCCGATCGAGCAGCGCGTCATTCATCCGGCTCCGCCGACCGAATTCGTCGGTCTTTCGAACCCGATTCCGCACACGCCGGAAAATGTCCTGGCGGGGAAGGGACTTTTCATCGCGTACTGCTCGCCCTGCCACGGCATCAAGCTGGACGGGAAGGGGCCCCAGTACAAGGGATTTAACCCGCCGCCGGCCAATTTCGACGATCCCGGAACGATCGCCCAGCTTCAGGAGTCCTATCTGTTCTGGCGCATCTCGAAGGGCGGGGTGGGACTGCCCATCGAGGGGCAGCCATGGAAGTCGGCCATGCCGCGTTGGGAAACCCGGATTACGCCCGACAACATCTGGAAGATCATCATGTTTGAGTATGAGGGTTCCGGGCATACGCCCCGCACGTGGGAATAGGTTGGGTCTTGAATAAGAATCGGCGGGCAACGCGGGCATCAGGGGCGCCGGGAGCCTTTCGAATCAAGGGTGGGGGTGCGATGACAGGGTTCAGACGAACACAGGGGATCGCCGGCGTTCTGATCGCGTTGAGTCTCGCGTGGGCGATCGGCGGTTTTCCGGCGGGCGCCTCGGCCCAGGAGACGGGCGGCGTGGTGGTCTTCTCCAAGTTGATCAAGGGGGATATCCCGGCTGAGGATCCTACGGCCGCGGTCTGGGACACGGTCCCGGCCGTGGAGTTTCCGATGAGCGCGCAGGTCCATTGGGAGCCGCGCATTTTTTCGGTGACGGTGCATGCGATCCAGGTCAAATCGGTCCACAACGACCGGCAGATGGCGATTCTTCTGATCTACAAGGATCCGACGAACGATCCGGGAGACGGGGCGGCGCTGGAATTCATGGTGGGAGACAAGAAGGCCCATTTCGCCCACGGCCAGCCGATGGCGCAGGTCGAGGGCGGGCCGGTGAACATCTGGTTCTGGAAGAATGCCGACCAGACCGTGAAGGACATGTCCGCCAAGGGCTTCGGGACGCTGGCCGTTCAGCCCCAACAGGATGTCAAGGGGAAAGGCGCCTATAAGAACGGCGAATACCGGGTGGTTTTTTCGCGATCGTTGATCGACAACGATCCGGAGGACGCCCAATTCCCTCTTGGAAAATTCCAAAACATCGCGTTCGCCGTTTGGGACGGCTCGAACAACGAGAAGGGGGCCCAGAAGGCGGTCACGTCGTGGTGGTACTTCCGTCCCGAGCCTCCGCCCGACCCCACCGTTTATGTTTATACCGGCGCGGTTGTGCTCCTGGTCGGCGCCGTGGAGTGGGTCATCGTCCGGAGGTTGCGAAGAAAGGATCGAACGGCATGAGCTATCCGAAGGTCATTCTGCCCGTCGCGGCGGGCGTCATCCTGACGATCACCGTGACGGCGTGCTCGTTGTTCGAGGATCAACATGTGGCGAGGGGCCATGAGCTGTTCGCCTATTATTGCTCCCATTGCCACGGCCCCAAGGGGCAGGGGAACGGATACAACGCCGGGAATATGGATCCTCGTCCGCGGGATTTGACCGACCGTGCCGAGCCGTACATGGCCGGGCTGTCGAACGACGACATCTTCCGTTCGATCCGCGAAGGGGTCGCCGGCGCGTTTCCGGAGGCTCAGAAGGCCGCGGCCGCCGGGGGGAAAGAAGCCCAGAAGAAAACGGAAGACGAGGAAGGCGGATCGCCGTTGATGCCCTATTGGGGATATACCTTCTCGGAGGACGAGATCTGGGATCTCGTCGCCTATGTCCGCACCCTTCACAAGAACACGGCCGAGAAGATCGTCTTCAAGGACGAGGCGGGCGCCGCGTCGAAGAAACCCGCGCTGACCAAGCCCCAGGCCCCCGCCTTTCCGGAGCCCGGCTCGTCGGAGGGCGTCAAACTGGCGGAGGAGGGGAAGCATTTGTACGAGACCAAGTATTCCTGTTCGGGTTGTCACCGGATCAACGGCAAGGGGGGACAGGTCGGGCCGGATCTTTCACGGGCCGGCTTCCGGCTGAACGCCAAGTGGATTTATCAGTGGATCCAGTATCCCCAGGCCTTCCGGAGCAACACCAAGATGCCGGCCTTCAACATGCCCGAAGCCGATGTCGAGGCGATCGTGATGTACCTCAAGACGCTTCACGCCACGAGCGCCGAATCGCCCGGCCCGCCCTTCGGCAAGGGGCCGATGTAAACCGTTTTGTAGTAATTCGTGCCCCCGCCTTCTCATCTGAAGGCGCGGCGTTTCCCCATCTTGAATATTCCGAAGTCCCTCCCCCGCGCCGGCCGGTATCTGCCGAAATATCGGCGGGTTGGGTGTCCGTACGTGACTTGCCATCCGTCCGATTTGAGCTATACTGTTTTTATCTGTCCTGCCGCGCCTTTTCATTTTTAACGCATCGTATCGGTTCTGAATGTCGTCGCCGTTGCGCAGAGATTCCGGCCTGGGTCGTATATATAGATAGGAGCCGCCCCGGAGATCGAAATGACGCCGCGTAAGAGAATCGCCCTTGCCGTATTGGCCTTGTTGATTTCGGTTTCAACGCCGGGTCTTGCGGAAACCGTCAAGATGGACCCCCTCCTCACCCTGATCACGCGGGAGGGAGCCGATCTGACGATTGCAAAAAGACACTCGAAATTGAGATACCCCCTCGGGAGCCGGGAGCCTTTGGTCGGGACGATCGTTCGCTTCCGGGGGGATCTTTCGGGCGTCGAACTCCTTGGAGGAAAAATCCGTTCGATCCTTGGAGACGTTGCGACGGTCGATATCCCGCTCGGCGCCGTCCATCCGATCTCGCGGCTTTCCAACATCGTTTACATCGAGGCGGCAAAAAAAGTCTATCCCCGTCTGGATGTCAGCGTCCCGGAAACCGGCGCCGACGGCCTTCGGGCGGGAACGCCCCCGGCCTGGACCGGAGCCACGGGGAGAAATGTGATTGTCGGGATCGTGGACACCGGGATTGACTTTCGACACCGGGATTTCAAGGATGCGGGCGGCAAGACGAGGATCCTCTCTCTGTGGAATCAGGCCGCAACGACCGGAACGCCTCCTTCCGGTTTCAGCTACGGCGCCGAATGCACGAAGGCCGTCATCGACGCGGGCGGCTGTTCGGAAACCGACACCGGCGGACACGGCACGCACGTGGCGGGCATCGCGGCCGGGAACGGCTCGGCCACCGGAAACGGCAAGCCGGCGTTCCGCTATGTCGGGATGGCCCCGGAAGCGGACGTGATCGTCGCCAACTCCCTGGACGGGAGTCTCGCGACGACCGACGCCATTTTGGACGGCATCGCCTACGTTCAGGCCAAAGCGGCGGCCCTCGGAAAGCCTTCCGTCATCAATCTGAGTTTGGGCAGCGATCTGGGCCCCCACGACGGGACGTCCGATTTCGAGCGGGCGCTTGACAACGCCTCCGGCGCAGGAAAGGTCATTGTCGCCGCCGCCGGAAACGAGGCGGACGAGAACATTCACGCCGGCGGGACGGTCGTTCAAGACGGAAGCACCGCCGTTGGGTTTACGCTTCCCTCCGGCGACCCCGGCGAAATGCTGGACATCTGGTACACCGGCGCGGATCGGATGGGGATCTCGGTCGGCAAGGGAACCTGCACGACCCCGGTCGTCAATCCGGGAGACCCGGCTTTTTCATCCGAGACGGCGTGCGGCCTGATCCAGATTGCGTCCATGGATGTCAATCCGCTGAACGGCGATCGGGAAATCGTCGTCGGCCTCTCCGGAGGCGCGAGTCCGCTGGCCACCGGGGCGTGGAGTTTCACCCTTTCCGGGATCGGCATCGCCAACGGACGCTTTGACGGCTGGTTTCAATTCTCGGGCGATCCGACCAACAATGTCCAATTCACGACCCATATCGATCCCGGCCTGACGCTCGACAATACCGGAACGGCGACCAAGCCGATAGCCGTTGCCGCGTATAATACGAAGAATACCTGGAACAGCTTATCGGGCCGATGGACCGTCCCCTCGATGGTTTTGGGGGATATCGCCTCCTTCAGCAGCCTGGGTCCGAGACGCGCCTGCAGCAACTCGGCCCAATGCCCATCGGTCCAAAAGCCGGAGATGGCCGCCCCCGGGAGCCTGATTGCATCGGCCTTCTCCAGAAATACGGCATTGTGGGATTCCAGTCAACGTGATCCGGACGGCGTCCATATTCTTGAGGAAGGGACCAGCATGGCCGCGCCGCACGTGACCGGGGCCGTGGCGCTCCTCTTGCAAGCGGCCCCCGCGTTAACGTCCGACCAGATTAAGAGTCTGCTGACATCAAACACGAAGCCGGCCGATTCCTTTACGGGCGGGCTGCCCAATACCGCATGGGGTTATGGAAAACTGGACGTCCGGGCCGCGTTTGCGTCGACGCCCAACCCGCCTCCGGGGGCCCCCGCCGCTTTGTCCGCCAAGGCGGGGAACAAGAACGTGACTTTGAGTTGGACCCCGAATACGGACCTCGACCTGGACGGCTATAACCTCTATCGGAGTCTGAAGTCAGGAAGCGGCTACGTCAAGGCGGCCTCGATCCCATACCGGAACGCTTCGATAACCGATAAGGGATTGACCAACGGGACGACCTATTACTATGTGCTCAGGGCCTTCGATACCGCCGGGAACGAAAGCGGCGATTCGGCCGAAGTGGTGGCCAAACCCGCGCCGCCCGCGATCGTTGGCAGTAACAGCACGGGAGGCTGCGGCCGCATACAATTTACCGATGATAACCGTCCGGGCGCCGGAACCGTGGCCGGGGATTTTCTTATCCTGCTGTCCATGCTGGTTTATTTGTACGTCAAAAGAAACATGAGGCGATCGACCCGGCCGGTAAGGAACGAACGCCCTGTGCCATATTGAAAAGTAGGTCGTCGTGAAGTTTTCAGCACCGAAAAGGAACAATATATTCGATCTGCATCATTATATATGTAGTACGGATGAAGGCTGCTGATCGGTATGGAGACCATGAATAGGGACGTCCATCCAGTCCGTCCCTGTTCTCCGCAGTCCCGCCACTATCAAACCTGTTCTGTTTCACCCCGGTCAAATTAACCTTTCTCCATAATTCTTTGACAGAATCGGTTCGCGTTGGATAGAATGGGCAGGATTCGTAAAGCTCAGTTGCTGGTTGAAATCTGCGCAATATGAAAATTAGCTTGTTGAGTACGATATTAATCCTCATCATGATCGCGATCTGTCTCGCCGTGCTTTCCGCCGCGGGCTGGTATCTCACTGTGGAGAAGACGTTTAACACGAACGGCGTGGATCTGTTCAAGATGAGTCTGTTCGCATTGCCGTTATTCGTCGTGATCGGCGTGGGATTGTACATACTGCGTTGTTTAAAACGGGATCGAAGCGCGAATAGGATGTGAGGGATGTCGGCGCAGAATCACCTTGTTAAATTGGCATGGGGCCGAGAGCGGCCCTGGGTCCTGTACATTTTAAAATGCAGCGACGGATCGCTCTATGCCGGCATCACGAACGATCTGAAGCGGCGTCTGATGCAGCACGGGGCCGGCCGGGCCTCTCGTTATACCCGAGGCCGGAGGCCGGTGCGGATCGTGTATCGCGAATCATGTGAAAGCCGTTCCCACGCGCTGAAGAGGGAATGGGCCGTAAAGGCCCTGTCGCGCAAAGAAAAGGAAGAGTTGATCGCGTGAGCGCGCGTATCGGGAGCAGAGTATGAGACGGAAGCGTTTGGTCTCCGGGAAAAAGATCGGGCCCGGAAAATCGGGGCCGCGGCCGACGGTTGAGGAGATGGTGCGGGAATTGAAAAGGATCGCTCGCCCCGGCGGCGATTACCGGAAACGCTCGCTTGAAATCCACGGGCTGATCTGCGCGAAATGCGCGCGGGAATTCGACGAGACGAACACGCATCTCCTGACCGTTCATCACAAGGACGGAAATCATCAGAACAACCCTCCCGACGGCTCGAACTGGGAAAACCTCTGCGCTTACTGCCACGAGGACGAACACAGCCGCGGGAGATTGGGGGATTATTTAAGTGATCCCGATTAGCGATACCACGTCGACCGGAGAAGAGGATGGAGCACGCGTTCTTGCATCTCCTCCGCCACTACGGCCTGTGGGCCGTGCTGGTCGGCACGTTCTTCGAGGGTGAAGGGGTGCTGGTGGGGGCGGGGATACTGGCGGCCAAAGGGCTTCTCGATCCCCTGTATGTCGGGATGACGGCCGCTCTTGGGGCCTGGACGGGGCATCTCTTCTGGTTTTTCATGGGGCGACGGTTCGGGACCCGATACATTCTGCCGCGCTTCGGTCTGCTCCGTGAAAAGATTTCGCGGGCGAACGGGATCATAAAGCGCCGTCCCGGAACCGCCATTGTGATTCTGCAATACCTCTACGGCGCGCGGGTCTTCGGTGCGATTGCCTTCGGTTTGACCGAGCTTTCGTTCGGACGCTTCGTGGTTTACGAGGCGGTGAACTGCGCGGTCTGGGCCGCGGTGGTCGAGACGGCGGGGTATTTCCTCGGGAAAGCGGTCTTCCGGTTCTTCCACGGCTGGGGCCGTTGGATCTGGATCGCGCTCAGCATCGCGGTACTGGTCTGGATCTATCAGCTTCTCAAACCGCGGGATGCGCGTGCCCGATGAAATCGGATCGCTTCATAATTCTTTTATTTGTCGTCCTCATGTTGGCCGCCTGCGGCCACGGAGGCGGTGGAAGCAATTCGCCGCCGTCCGCGCCGACCGGGCTATCCGCAACCGCCGGCGACGGCCAAGTGACGATCGCTTGGAACGCGGTCACCGGCGCCGACAGCTACAACCTTTACATGGCCTCGGCTTCCGGCATAACGAGCAGCAACTATGCCGCTTCACCGGACGGAATGAAGCAAAGCGGCGTGACCAGTCCCTACATCCAGACGGGTCTAATCGGCGGCAGAATATACTATTTTGTGGTGACGGCGGTGAACCGTTTTGGAGAGAGCGCGATATCGAGCGAGACCTCGGCTGAACCTTATACCAGGCCGATTTCGATCGCCGCCGGGGGAAAGCAAAACTGCGTCGTTTTTTCGGATGGAACGATCCGTTGCTGGGGAAACAACGGTAACGGCCAACTCGGTGATGGAACAGAGACCGGACCCGGTTTATGCGGCGTCGAACCCTGCGGAACCAGCCCGGTGACGGTCGATGGAATTCATACGGCCAAGGCCGTTGCGGTGGGCGGCAGTCACACTTGCGCGGTTCTTTCGGACGGTACCGTGAAGTGTTGGGGAGCAAACAGTCACAGCCAGTTAGGGGATGGAACGACGACCGATTCTTCCCTGCCGGTTGCGGTCATCGGGATCAATACCGCAACGGCCATTGCGGCGGGAAGCGATTACGCCTGCGCGGTTCTTTCGGACGGCACGGTGGAGTGTTGGGGGGACAACGGCAACGACCAGTTGGGCGACGGGACAACGACCGATTCCTCCGCGCCGATTGCGGTCAACGGGATTGGTTCGGCCACGTCCATCGCCGCGGGAAGCGATCACACCTGCGCGGTTCTTTCGGACGGCACGGTGGAATGCTGGGGGGACAACAGCAATGGCCAATTGGGTAATGGAACAACCACACCCTCCAGCATGCCCGTGGCGGTCAGCGGGATTACGACCGCCGTCCGTATCGCTGCCGGAGCCATACACTCCTGTGCGGAACTTTCCGACGGGACGGTCCAATGTTGGGGAGGCAACAGTGACGGTCAGCTGGGTAATGGGACGACGGCCGATTCTTCCATCCCCGTCGCGGTCAGTGGAATGGCAACAACGGCCGCATCCGTCGCAACGGGAGATTTTCACACCTGTGCGGTTCTTTCGGACGGGACGGTGCAATGTTGGGGGGACAACAGCAACGGCCAATTGGGCAATGGGACGACGGCCGATTCTTCCATCCCTGTCGCGGTCGGTGGAATGGCAACGGCCGCGGCGGTTGCGGCGGGAAGCGGCCACACCTGCGCGACGCTATCGGATGGAACGGTGAACTGTTGGGGGATTAACGGCAGCGGTCAAATTGGGAACGGAAAGAATACGTATTCTTTCAGCCCGGCGGCGGTCAGCGGAATCAACACGGCGATAGCCGTCGCGGGTGGAGCGTATCACGCCTGCGCGGTGCTTTTGGACGGGACGGTGGAGTGTTGGGGGAACAACAGCAACGGCCAGTTGGGTAATGGAACAACAACCCTCTCCGGCACGCCCGTGGCGGTGAAGGGATTGTCAACAACGGCCACGGCCGTCACGGCGGGAGCGTATCACACCTGCGCGGTCCTTTCAAACGGCACGGTTGAGTGTTGGGGAAGCAACGGTAACGGCCAGTTGGGCGACGGAACGACGACCGATTCTTCCGCGCCGGTCGCGGTCACCGGGATCAGTACGGCCACGGCCGTTGCCGCCGGAACCGCTTACACCTGTGCGGTTCTTTCGGACGGGACGGTGGAGTGTTGGGGGGACAACAGCAACGGCCAACTGGGTGACGGAACGACGACCGATTCTTCCACGCCGGTCGCGGTCATCGGAATTCATACCGCAAAGGCCATCTCGGCGGGATTTCTTCACACCTGCGCGGTGCTTTCGGACGGGACGGTGCAGTGCTGGGGGGACAACAGCAACGGCCAGTTGGGCAACGGGACGACGACCGATTCTTCCGCACCGGTCGGGGGCAACGGGATTAATACCGCCAAGGCCGTCGCCACTGGAACCGCTCACACCTGCGCGGTGCTTTCGGACGGCACGGTGCAATGTTGGGGGGACAACAGCAACGGCCAGTTGGGCAATGGGACGACGGCCGATTCTTCCAGCCCTGTGGCGGTTAATGGAATAAGTACGGCCGCGTCCGTTGCGGAAGGCCCCTATCATACTTGCGTAGTGCTTTCGGGAGGCGCGATGAATTGTTGGGGGAACAATAACATCGGACAGCTCGGTGTCGCGCCGAGCGCCGGATCTGAAATTTGTACCGGATCCGTTTCCGGTTCCACCATTTGTAGCACGACCCCCGTAAGCGTATTCGGAATCGCCGATGCCGCGTTGAGTTCCGCCGGATGGGGTTACACCTGCGCCGTGCTTTCCGATCACACGGTAAGGTGTTGGGGAGACGGCAGCAGCGGCCAGCTCGGCAACGGGACCCTGCTCATCTACGCAACCCCGGTCGCCGTGATCGGTTTTTAATTCCTCATCATTATTTATAACCGACACATCCCCGGTTCGCTCTTGACCCAGACGCTCAAATGCCTTATCCTGGAAGGCCATGGAAAATCCGTTTGGAAAGCTCCAGTACGGCAGCCTGAAAAAGGTCACGGACCGCTGCTACCTCTTCCGGAACGTGGTCAATTCCGGGATCATCGTCACGCCGGAGGGCGTGGCCGTGGTGGACACGCAGATCAACGCGCCCATGGCCCGCCGGATGCTCACCGCGATCCGGACGGTCACGGACGCCCCGATCAAATATGTGATCAATACCCATTACCACTGGGACCACTGGGCCGGCAACGACGTCTTCCGGGAGGCCGGGGCCACGCTGATCTCGGGCGAGCTGACGAAGGAATTCATGCATCGGCGGAGCTTCCGGCAGCGGGCCTTCCTCCGCTCGCGCGGGTTTGCCGTTCCGGAGCAGGACCCCGCGCTCCCGGACCGCACCTGCGGGAATGAATTGACCCTGACCTTAGGCTCGCTTCCGATCCAGATCCTGTTTCTCGGACAGGCCGAGACGGACGATGCCATGGCGGTCCATCTTCCGACCGAACGGTGCGTCATCAGCGGGGACACGCTGATGACCGGCAGTTTTCCGATCCTGGGGCAGCCGGTGATGTCCGAAGGGCTTTCGGACGACCGTGTCTGGATCAAGACCCTGCATAAAATGAAGTCCCTTTCGCCCGAAAAGATCATTCCGGGCCACGGTCCGCTGGGCGCTCCCGCGGACATCGATTTCTTCATCGGCCTTCAAACCTATTTTCTGGACGAGGTCATTCCCCTGTACGAGCAGGGGAGGTCGACCGAGGAGATCATCCGGACCGTCGAGGCGAAGCTCCCCGAACGCTACGCGAACCTTCCGCAGGTCTGGGGCACGCCCCGCTACGCCATCCTGAGAATCCTGCGAAGCGTCACCGGCTGGCAGGAGATGAAGCCTTCGGCCATTCCAAAGGTCGATCCGGAAATCCTCAACATACCTTTGAGAGAACTGGAGGACCTTCCTCAATCCTACATCCGCGCGGCCGAATTTTTCGAAAAGGAAAACAAGGTGGATCTCGCGATCGGCATCATCAACAAGGGATGCGAACGCCATCCCAAAGATCCCGCGATCTGGGTCGCGCGGGGGCGGCTGCTCTTGAAATGCTCCCGTGCCGCGGGCTCGGTGCTGGAGCGGGCCGACTTCTTCCAGGAGGTCTGCCGCTCGGCCGAGAAGGCGCTCTCGATCGATTCGCGCCATGCGCCGGCGCTGGTCCTCTACGGTTCCTACCACGCGATGGGGGCCTTCCGGAACGGCGACGATCCGACCGAGGCGATGATGCTCCTGGAGCGGGCGCTGGCGCTTCCGATGGAGCCGGCCGAGGAGGCGAAGGCCCGCTTCTTCCTCGGGATCTGTTATCGCGCCATGGAACGCGAGGACTTGGCCGCGGGCTGCTTCACCAAGGCGCTCGAGCTGGATCCTGCCTATGCCCCTCCGCGGATGGCCATGATGAGCGACGAAGAAATGCTCCGCGTGCCGGAACGGTTTAAAACCGGCGGCCCCCGTCCGTTTTAATACAAACGACAATTTTAAAATGACATCCGGCGGGTGGCCGGAGGCGGGGC